>NZ_LZMK01000335.1:0-983 GCF_001665865.1 Nocardia sp. 852002-20019_SCH5090214
CGGTCTTGGGCGGTGGCCAGACGAGACTTGGCGGCGCGTTCCTGTTCGGCGGCGGCCATCTTCGCCGCCAGCTTCGGGGTCATGTCCTCGTCGACGGTGACCTTCCCGCTGGACAGGTCGACCTCCACACCCCACCGCTGCTTGATGTGGCTGGCCAGCTCGACCGCCGCGCGCCGCGCGGTGTCGGACTCCTCGGACCAGGTCACAGCCTCGTGCAGCGCGACCGCGACCTCACTGCGCGACAGGCGATCCCAGCCCGTCTTGCGTATCTTCTCCAGCGCGGTCTCGGCGGCCTTGCGTTGCGCGGCGAGCGCCGCGGCCTGCTCACGAGCCTTCTTCGCGTCGCGCTGCTCCTGCTCCTTCAACGCCTCACGGCGACGCCGGGCACTCTCATTGGCGCGGGTCAACACGTCCTGCATCAAGCCGCGGATCAACATCGCGAATTTGGAGCCGATGTGATCAATGGTGTCGTCGTGGTGGTGGCCGGCCTCCTGGCCGTGCAGGCCGGACAGGTTGACCGTGGAATTTCCGGACATGAAAGAACCTCCGACAGAGTCGTTGTGATCAGGTGAGAGGGGTGAGGCATCGGCCGAGAGATCGGTCGATGCCTCACCGACGAAAGGGACGGCCCCGGCCTCCGACCGGGCGGCGCTCGTGGCGGTGTGAGGGTCCAGATACGGGACTGGGGCGAGTTCGCCGACGTGGTGACCGGCCTCGATGTGGTCGGTGAGGTCCTTGCCTGTGGCCGCGCGCAGCACCCGCACCGACCCCACCCGTCCGGCCAGGGAATCCATGACCTTTTCCGCGCGGCGATAGCCCGGGGCGTCGTGGTCGGCAACGATGACGACCTCCCCGGCGCCGGCGAGCCATTTCGCGTGCTCGTCGGACCACGACAAGGCACCGCCGGCGTTGGTGGTCGCGGTCAGACCGGCGGCCTCGGCGGTCAGGACGTCTTTCTCGCCCTCGCAGATGTAGATCGGCTC
>NZ_LZMK01000336.1:0-3908 GCF_001665865.1 Nocardia sp. 852002-20019_SCH5090214
CAAGGATGTCGACGGCGTCAGCCCGCTGTCGCTGGGACTGCTCGCCCGGAAAGGTGTCGACTGCAGTGAACATCGCCAGACGTGTCAAACATCTTCTCGTCGCGGCCTCGGCGGCCGCGCTGCTGGCCGGACCACTCACCACGACGGCCACGGCCGCCGACGGACCGGCGCCGCTCTACAACTCGGCTCAGGAGAACTTCGTCAACGGCAACGACGCCGCGGGTCTGGCCGACCTGCGCTCGCTGCTGGACGCCACACCCGACGACGCGCAGGCGCTGGCCCTGCAGGGTATCTGGTCGGACTACACCGGCGATCTGCTCACTCGCGAAGCCGCGTTCAACCGGCTGGCGGCCATCGACCCCGGCATGGCCCAGGGGGCCCGCAATCTCATCGGCGCCATCGGCGCGGCCGTGGGCACCCTGCCCAATCCGCTGCCGGCGCTGGTCGGCCCGCAGACCGGCATCGTGGTGCTCGGCTACGGGCTGCTGCCCGACGGCAGCCTGCGCCCCGAACTGGTCAACCGGCTCACCGCCGCGTGGTTGCAGGCGATCGCGGCGCCGATGTCGCCGATCGTGGTGACCGGCGGCAACCCGCAGAACGGGGTACCCGAAGCCGCCGCGATGGCGGGCTGGCTGATCGGCCACGGCATTCCGGCCTCCCGGGTGCTGGTCGAGGACCGCGCCACTTCGACCGTGCAGAACGCGCTGTTCAGCACCCGGATGCTTCAGGACGCCGGTGCGACCAGCGCGGTCGTGGTGACCTCACCGAATCACATCCGCCGCGCGGTGGCCGATTTCATCGTCGCCGGCACCCGCGTGGTGGGGGCGATGACCTCGCTCGATCAGCTGGTGTCGCAGCTGCCGCCGCCGAGCAAGGCCGCCCAGCGCGGCATCTATCTCGACGCCACCCGCACCTTCCTGCTGCCGTCGGCCCGCTAGCCGGCGCACGGAAGATTGTGGTTGACGCCGCGCCGACAATAGTGGGGTGATCGACCCCGAATCCGACGAGTCCGCCAGCGATACGATCGTGGCCGACCTGCGCCGCGCCGGATGCGTCTTCGCCGAGGAGGAAGCGGCCCTGCTCCGGCAGGCCGCCTCCTCCCCCGGCGAGCTCTCCGCACTCGTCGCACGCCGCGTCGACGGCATACCGCTCGAATATCTTCTGGGCTGGGCCGACTTTCGCGGCGTGCGGGTGGCGCTCGACCCGGGCGTATTCGTGCCCCGGCAACGCACCGCGTTTCTGATCGACGAGGCCCTCGAACGCACCGCCGCCCGGCCGGGCGATCGGCGCACCGTCGTCGACATGTGTTGTGGCTCGGGCGCGTTGGGCTTGGCCGCGACGACCGCGTTGCGCGCCGGCGGGGTGGAGGTCGAACTGGTCGCCGCCGACATCGACACCGCCGCGGTGGCGTGCGCGCGGCGCAATCTGGAACCGCTGGGCGCGCGGGTCTTCCGAGGTGACCTCTTCGCCGCGCTGCCCGGCGAACTGATCGGGCGCGTGGATCTGATTCTGGCCAACACCCCGTACGTGCCGACCGCGATGATCGCCCGGATGCCGCCGGAAGCCCGCGACCACGAACCCCGCACCGCCCTCGACGGCGGCGCCGACGGACTCGACGTGCTGCGCCGCGTGGCCGATGCCGCCGGGCGGTGGCTGACGGTCGGCGGCTGGGTACTGGTCGAGATCGGCACCGCCCAGATCGACACCGCCACAGCGATCGCCGCGGCCGCCGGACTGCGCCCCGCGATCGCGGAATCGTCCGACTACGGCGCGACGGTGGTATGCGGAACCCGGACGAGCGCCGTGGGCTAGCCGCCGATTCCGCGGCGGAGGTCGTCGGCCGTGCGCAACCGTTCCCGCACCCCCGCCAGGTCGGCCTCGAGTGCGCTGAGATCCGGTTGTGTTGCCGCCGTGGCATAGTCGGCGACTCCCGCCTCGACCGCCGCGACCGCGCGTTCGGCCTGTGCCAGCTGTGCCGTCCGCGCGTCGGAATGCAGCATCGAGATCGCGACCAGGTGGTCGTCGAGAGCCAGGGCGGACTGTTCCAGATCCGCGCGCAGAGTCACCGTTGCCGCCGTGTCGTAGGCCGTCACCGCGCGCAACGCCGTCATCGCATCGCGCAGGCGGCGGTGCAGGCGAGCCTCGGGGTCGTGGGAACGCGCCCATGCGGTCGGCGCGCGAGTGGCCTTACCCGGGACCACCTGATTCTCGGCGGCGATGCGGCGGCGCTGATGGGCCAGGGCCACCGCCCCGATCGCGACGATCCCGCCCAGGATCACCACGAGGGCGAGCACGAGCAGTAGCAGCACGAACATGTCATCTCCCGTGGTGGACGACGGTGGTGTGGCCGGTGCTGTGATGGTGGGTTCCGCCGCCGTGCCACATCGACAGCGCGACCACCGCGCCGATGATCAGCAGCGTGACGACCGTGACGAACGCGGCGAGTTTGACCTTGCTCCACGGCCGCTGCCCGACGACCTCACCGGTCAGGCCGTTGATGTAGACCCGGAACGGGGTGTTCGCGTAGACCACGGTCAACAGCCAGATCGGCAGCAGAATGTGCTTGTACGCCAGCGAGTTCCAGGTCGAACGCAGGTCGTGGATGTGCTGGCGGTCGCCGCCGATGTCCTCGCGCACGGTCTGCTCGATGACCTGTTCCATCCGCGTCCGGGCGACCGGGAACATCTCCTCGGCGTCGCGATCGTAGGTGCGGGCCAGGTGGCCGGCGACGTACTCGGGCGAATAACCGGTGGCCTCCGCGACCGGCCACGGTTCGAGTTCGGCGACACGGGCGCTGTCGTCGATGTCGTTGGCGAGAATCGGCAGATCGTCGAAGCGGTTGCCGACCTCGCCCATCGCCGGATACCAGCGTATTTCGGTGCGGCTCTTCAGTTCCCCGTCGTCCCAGTACCGTTCCGTGTACTCCTCCCCGCGTTCGCCGCGATACCACGTGTGCACGTCGGCGTCGTAGGTGAAGTAGGCGTGGTAGACGCTCGCCAGCGAACCGAGCCGCTTGTACTTCTTGAACGCGGTGGGCGCGAACCACCGTCCCGCGACCCACTTCTCGACGCGTTCGCGCGCCGCCTTCTCGTCGATGCGGAACGGGACCACACCGTCCACCGGCAACCGGGCCGAAGCGTTGTGCACATCGTCGCGCTGGATCGGCGTGGTGCAGTAGGGACAGCGTGTCGCGGTCAGACTGCCGACGAATGTGGTTGTGCCACCGCAATTCTGACACTTCACCTCGCGATCGCCGGTGATCTGCGGTCCGGCGGTCACGGCCTGCAGCGCGCGCAGCTCCCCCATCGCCTGCCGCAGATCCCGCGCGACGACCGGTGCCCGCGGCGCCGAGAGCGGCGAGTAGTTTCCGCAACTGGGACACCGCAACTGCTGCGAGGCGATGTCGAACACCAGCTGGCCGCCACAGGCCGTACAGGGGTAGGTACGCGTCAGTTCGGTCCGGTGCAGCATGGCCGGATCCGCGGAACCGTGCGGGTTCGCAGGAGGTGGCGCCCCAGACTCGACGCCGCCGGGTATGTCGTTCCCGGGACCGAACGGCGTCGTGCCCGGCGGCGGATGAAGCGCCGGGCCGCCGCCCACTCCCGGCCCGCGATTCGCGACCGACGGCGGCCCGGGACGTCCGGCGACCGGCGCAGGATATTCCGCACCGACGCCCACCGGTGGCGGTGTCGTGCCGTCCTGCATGCGGTAACCACCGCCCGGCATCGGTGACGGGGTCATACCCCCCGGCTCGCGATAGCCACCCGGCACGGGCGGCCGCAACGGAGGCGGCGTTACGCCCTCTGGTGCGCCATGGCTGCCCGGGATCGGCGGCACCGGATACGAGTTCGGTTGTGGGCGTGGGTCGTTCATCGGTCCCCCGGTTCGGCTGAGGTGGGGCTAGCCGG
>NZ_LZMK01000337.1:0-3534 GCF_001665865.1 Nocardia sp. 852002-20019_SCH5090214
AGCTACTACCGTCCAGGCCTGCGCCGCGCTGTAGTCGGCACGCGCCAACGCGCACGACACCCCGAACTCCCGCGCCGACCGGCTGCCATCGACGACACCAGCGCGGAGCTTCAGCGGCCGCCGCCGGCCATCACGAATCTTCCTGTCAGCGCGGGCCTTCGACGTGATGGCCACAGCGTCGAGCACGGCGGCCGGGGTCGCGGTGCAGGCGATGACCGGCGCGGGCAGCCCGATACGGTGCGGTGCGCTCAACAACCGCAGATGCTGGCCGGTGCGGTCTTGGACCGAGGTGTCGTAGAGCCGGGACAAGCGGCGGCACAACCGCGCCCACTCCCGCACCGGAACCTTCGCATCGGTGACCACCGCGATCACGTGACGCCCACCCGCGCGGCCACTCTCGCGCACCACATACGGCAACCCGTGCCGCACACACCAGGCCACCAGCGCCTCCGCGCACGCATCGCCCACCTCCGCGTCGGTGGCGTCGATATCAGCACCCAACAAGCCCTCCGCCAGCCGCCCGGCGACCGAGGCGCATTCCTCAGCGGCCAGGGCCGCGAGAGCCTCGGCGCGGGTGACCACCCGACGCGGTGAAGTGTTGTCGGCTGCGAGCAACACATAACGGCCGACATACAGCGCCGCGTCCAGCGCAGCGAGGTAAGCGCGGTGACGAAACCGCGGTGCGGGCGTGTCGGAAACTCCCGCCGATACAAGGAAGGGCAGCTCAGCCGAACTGTTCGCAAAACCGTAACCACCGCAGGTAGCGGGGGTTGTTGTTACCGAACAATCGTGCTTGCTACCCTGAAAGCCGCTTACCAAGCGTCGGCCTCTCAGGGATGGGTGGGCCATCGAAGACCTCTCGGGTGCAACCGGGAGGTCTTCCTTCGTTTAGGGGTCCCACCGCGCAGGAACGGTGGGGACCGGCTTATGCCGGCATCTTCAATTCGGTCTGGTCTGGGTTCGGAAGTCCTGGGTAGTCCGGCAATCCAAGCTCACGCCGTAGGGCGATCTCAAACAACGTGCGCTTGTTGATGCCACGCTGCTCTGCCGCCTGTTCGATCGCGGCGACCACTTCGCGGGAGAGGTTCACCCCCACCGGTGTGGTTGGGGGGAGCTTTGCAGGTCTAGGCATGACGTAATAACTAGCTCTATTACCTTCCAGAGCATGGGAGGCGCGCCGTAGAACCCACTCGGACAGTTTGTGCGGCCCATGTGGCTGGTCAGAACTTGCGGGCCCGCAGGGAAAAGGTGAGTGGTAGCTCGATTCCGTTGGGCGGCAGGTACTCCCGGTCGGACTGCTTGAGCAGCGAGGGCCAGGGGCGGTCCAGCCATGGGAATTCGTGGAAGAACTCGAGGCAGAGGCCAGCCTGCGCGATTGAGGTAAGAAGCTCGCCGGTGCTGTGTGCCCACAGGAACTTGTCGGTGGACTCGACGTCAGCATCGGGGTCTGCGTAGGTGCCGCGGACCTCGTGCCGGATCGGCTCGGACCGGGACCAGTAGGGGCGACCTACCCGGAACTCTGGAGAGTGGTCGTCGACGGCTTTCGCGACAGGGTGAATGTCGGTCAGATAGAAGATCCCGCCTGGGGCGAGGAAGTGGGCGACTACCTCTGCCCATGCAGTGAGGTCGGGAAGCCAGCCGAGGATCCCACGGCTGGCGTAGACGATGTCCCATGTCCCCGTGAGGTTCTCGGGCAGTCGCATCACATCGGAGACGACGAACTGAGCGTCCACGCCGGCATCCTGTGCGAGCTGTGTCGCTACCCCGATGGCGACAGGGGAGAAGTCGACGGCGGTGACGGCCGCGCCGCGCCGCGCCCATGCGATGGAGTCTGTTCCGATCTGGCATTGGAGGTGCAGCAGGCTTTTACCTGCGACGTCGCCGACCTCCTCGATCTCGTACGGCCGTAGCTTGTCGGCCCCTGCTCGGACGGCGGCGAGGTCGTACCAGTCACCTTCGGCGTGGATCTTCGCCCACTCGTCCCATAGAGCGCGGTTGGACTCGATCGCCTGGTCAGTTGACGGATGACTCTGTGTCACAGCATGTCTCCTTCCGGGTGCCGGCCGATCACAGCGCGCAGCTCGGGCGGAACCACTACCCGCGTGAAGTCAGCGAGGGCAACTCCGTCGAGATCGGCCAGGCCGCCGCCGAGACCAGCGGTGCGGCGGGCGAGGACGGAGGCGTGCCGCTCCAGCAGAGTCGACAGTTCTCCAACCACGGCCGGGTTGTCAGCGTTCACGATCAGCTCACGTAGAACGGCGGCTACGGCGCCGATATCAGCAGCGAGCGCAGATTCGATGGCGGCTGAGGCTGGCTCAGCCGCCACTGTTGTTGTTCCCGACGCGGTCATACCCAGATGCCTCGGGGGGTGACGGAGATACCGAACTCGACCATGCCCTGCTCGTCGGGCCAGTAGTTCTCGACGATAAGCACCGGGGAGCCCTCGGTGACTTCGAGTCGCTCGGCGGCCAGGGCGTCGGCGTGGTCGGCGCAGTGCCGGTAGTAGTCCTTACCCAACGCGGGGAAGCGACCGGTCCTGTCCTTGATCAGGCTGATGGTGCCCTTCGGCAGGGCCTCCAACGACAGGAGTTCCGGCGCAGGCTCGGCGAATTCGCCAGGCATCCAGGAGACCGACCACTGGACGGGAGCATTGCCGTTCAGTGTCACTCGCTCACGCCGGATGACCTGGTCTCCCGGCTCGATACCCATCTTGGTGGCGATGTCCTCGGGTGCGGTGATCAGTTCCGCCGAGATGCGGCGGGAGGAACCGTGCGGGTAGATCACTCGCCCCCGCCGGACTGACGCCAGCCGGAGTTCCGGGCTGAAGCTGTTCGATTCGGTGTAGGTCACCAACGCGCCCTGGTTACTGGTGGTCACCAGCCCCTCGGATGCGAGTTGCCGCAGCGCCTTGGCTGCTGTGGTGTGAGCGACCTTCCACTCTTCGGCGATCTCGCGAACGGGCGGCAAACGCTGTCCATCGCGCAGATCACCGCCGATGATCTGGTCTCGGTAATAGGCGACCAGCTGCATGTAGACCGGCTCGGGCCGCTGAAGGTTCGGAGCCACGTGCTCTGTCCTTTCTCGTGTTTCTCCACTTCAGGCTAACACTCGTGTGCGCGTGTGCGCGCTGCGCACAAATAAGCGCACATTTTTCGTGTGCGCTCTTGTGCGCGTTAGCGTTCGCACACATACTTGGTTGTGTGCGCAGCGCGCACACGGGTGGACACGGCTGGTAGAGCGGCCCGCCACTCGCATCGAGAACGACGAGAGGAGTCGCGATGAACCTTCCCGAAGTTTGGACTCGCGATATCTGGCAGCGAGCTGCTGCTCCCACGATCCCGTCGGTGCAGGAGGTCGACGGGCATCTGACCAGCGCGGGGACCACCCATCACGCCGACTACGTCGGCGATTCGCTGTGGGTGGTCGATTACCTGCCCGGCCGTCAGCTGACTCGAGAGCAGGCGACGGCGGCGATGCGGATTGCGGTCGCTCCGGAGCGGCTGGAGGTCGACCGGTGGGCGAGCCTGCTGGGCG
>NZ_LZMK01000338.1:0-636 GCF_001665865.1 Nocardia sp. 852002-20019_SCH5090214
GCGCGTTCGAATTCGGCGAAGGCGCCCATCACGCTCAGCAGCAGGTTCGCCATGGGTGAGTCCTCGCCGGTGAAAGTCAGGCTCTCCTTGACGAATTCGACCCGCACGCCCTTGCCGGTGAGGGTGCGCACGATCGAGCGGAGGTCGTCGAGGTTTCGGGCCAGGCGGTCCATCGAGTGAACGATCACCGTGTCGCCGTCACGCACGAACGCGAGCATCTCGGCGAGCTTCGGCCGCGCCGAGTCCTTCCCGGAGGCCTTGTCGGTGAAGGTGCGTTCGACATCGACGCCGTCGAGCTGGCGGACGGTGTTCTGATCGAGAGTGCTGACCCTGATGTAGCCGACGCGCATGATTCACCCCTCCAGAGACCGAAATTGTCAGGTTGAACTCTAAGAACCCAGCCGACAAGTGTCAAGAAAGGCGAATTCTCACCCTATTTTGACGCTGTTCGTCCCCGGTCACGACTGTGGTGTTGGGGTGTACCCCAGATGCGCAGGCACTGCCAGCACCACGCTCCGCAGCTGCGGCTGTAACGTGTTTCACTTCTGAGTGTCAACGGATTTCGGAGGGGACCGAACACAGATGCTGAGCTTCTTCGTCGAACGCGATGGTCGACTCGTCGCCCAGAAACAGCCC
>NZ_LZMK01000339.1:0-2211 GCF_001665865.1 Nocardia sp. 852002-20019_SCH5090214
GTCGGAGCGTGATCGGCTGCGGCGGCTGGTGCGTGCGGCCGCGACCGGGACCGACACCGAGGCCGAGTTCGTGGGATCGCTGCGGGAGTCGGGGATCTCGATCAAACCCCGCTACGCCCAGGGCGGCCGCGACAAGGTCATCGGCTATTCGGTGCGGTTCCGGCGCGACGGTGCCGAGGTCGGGCCGTGGCTGGGTGGCGGGAAACTGGCCCGGGATCTGACGTTGACCGCGCTGCGGGAGCAGCAGTGGTCCGACAGCACGACCGCCCGTGAGGACGCTCTCGCGGTGTGGGGCAACGATTCCGCCCGTCGTGGCCGTCAGGATCGGGCTGTCGATGATCCGCAGATGTGGCGCCAGGCCGCCGCCGAGATCGGGCAGTGGCGCGAGCGTATGGAGCAGGTGCCCCACACGGATCGGGCGCAGTGGGCATACATGGCCGGCCAAGCCGCGGGAGTTTTCGCGGCCTGGTCGGAGGTGCTGGAAGGCGACCAGCCGGGCGCGTTCGCGGCCGCGCACAAGGAACTGGCCCGCTCGGCGCAGGTGCAGTACGCCTCCCAGCGGTATCAGCCTGCCCAGCCGCAATCGGCCGGACTGGGCGCGGTCACGCGGGCGCTGTTTCAGGAGACGTTCCGCGACAACTCGCCGGTGCGGCGAGCCCGCAGCGGGGACACGGTCGGCGATATCGCGACCGTCATCCTCGTGGCGTTGCTGCTGCTTTTGCTGCTGGCCATCGCGATCGCAGCCGAGATCGCCCGCGCCCACCGCGAGCGTGGGCAGCTGACGTGGGCGGTCGCGATCGAGCAGGCCGCCGTCTACGGCCTGGACCCGGTGCGCGTGAATTGGCAGGCCGCGCTGAACGAGCGCCGCTACCGGTTCGACCGCGACGCGGCTGACGTGTTCGCCGCTGCCGCCGGGCGGCGCAGCGAGAAGGCCTTGGCCGCGTTGCTCGACCACGCCGCAGCAGCCGATCCTGTCACAGCGGAGCGGGATTCCGATCGCGTCGAGGAGCAGCTGGGCGCGCAGCGGCTGGCCGAACTCACCACCGCCGCCGAGGAACTCGTGCCCGGTGTCAGCGACGCCGAGGCGTGGCCGGCACTTCGAGCGAAACTGGCAGCCGCCGAAATCGACGGCCGCGACGCCATCGACGAACTGAGCGCCGCGATCGCGCTGCGGGAGTTGGGCAGCGCCGATGACATCGCCGCCGTGCTGATCTGGCGGCTCGAACAACTCGACACCATCGCCGCCGCGACACCGGAGGCTGAGTCCGCAGGGTCGACCCGTACGGCGGTGCAGGCCGCTGCGGGTCCGCTGACACCGCCGTCGAAGCAGGAACTTCCCCCGCGAAAGCCGGTGTACTACACCGAATTGTCCAGCCACGATCAGCAGGCGGCTCGTGCGATGGCCATCGGATCGATGGGGTTCGGCAACGACGATCTGCAGCCGAAGACGTGGAGCGATGCCCGGCTCACGTGGGAGCTCACCCACCGCCGCGCCGAGGCACAGCTACTGGCCGACGACATCGAAGACCGCCGCACCCACGGTGGACCGCACACGCGCCAGGCCCGCGCCGACATTGAGACCTTCGCCGCTGCGGCCGAGAAGATTCCGGCCGCCCAGAAGGCGGAGGACGCCGCGCGCGCGCTCGAAACCGAGCAGAAGGCGTTGAAGCTCGAGGCTGCGCGATTGCGTGAGCAGTTGGAGGCCACCGCGAAACGCAAGCCGCTGGCGCGGAAGAAGTTGCAGGACCGCCTCGATGCCACCACCGAGGAGCTCGACGAACTCACCCCGGAGGTGACCGAAGCGCGCACCGTCGCCGACGCGGCCGCCGAACGGGTCGGGGTGCCCGCGACCGAGTGGACGGATGTGCAGCGGCGTGCGCACCCGAGCCAGCAGCAGTGGCTGCTCAACACCGCGACCGAGAAGGATCAGCGCAGCCTCAACGAGGACGAGACCTACCTGTACGGGCTGCAGAGCGCCCTGTCACGGATCGAACGCGAGCACGCCCGCCGCGAGTCCCTGACTCCGGAGCAGCGCGCCGCCGCCGAACGTGCGCCACGCGTCGCCAAACGCCGAAGCCTCGCCTTCGACCAGGAGACCTCGACCGGGCGCAGGCCTCAGCCGCCGACACTCGGATTCGACCGCGACCGCGATCACGGCCCGGAACTGTAGCGGCCGCCCCGTCGGCGAGGTGGCTGGGTTGGAAGGTGCTG
>NZ_LZMK01000340.1:0-96317 GCF_001665865.1 Nocardia sp. 852002-20019_SCH5090214
GATCATGTGGCGTGATCTGCAGCCAGCGCGTCGCGCGGGCCGTGCCCTGGACGAAGTCGGCCACCGCGTCCCGATGGCCGGCGATGTAGTCGTTGCGGAAGACGTATGTGCCGTAGTCGAATTCGCCGAACAGGCCCTTGTCGGTGTAGAGCGCGTGGATGCCGCCGTGAGCCAGCGCGATGTCCTGCAGCGGGCCGCCCAGTGCCGCCGCGTCGATCTGGCCCTTTCGCAGCGCGTCCTCGGTATTGACCGGCGGCAGCACCACGAGCTGCACCTGTCTGATCTCGTCGTCGGTGAGCCCTTGATCGTGCAGCCATTGCCGGGTGATGAATTCGTGGTGGGCGCCGAGGGTGTTGACGCCGACCTTCTTCCCGATCAGGTCCTTGGCCGTCTTGATGCTCGAATCGTCACGGACGTAGTAGCCGGTGAAACTCTGCCGGTCGGCGCCGTAGGAGCTGAGCACCGAGGTCACCGGTGCGCCGCCGGCGATGAGCTTGACGACCGCGCCGTTGAACGCGCTGCCGAATTCGATCTGCTTGGTGGTGGCGGCCTGGATATTGGCCGGACCGCTGGTGGTGTCGCCCTCCCACTTCAGCTCGATGGTGGAGAAGTAGCCGAGGTCGGCGGCCAGTTCGTAGGGCGTGACCGTGCCGGCCTGACCCTGGTAGCGGAGGATGGTCCTACCGTCGGCGGTGGTTCCGGCGCCGGAACTCGAGCAGCCGGCGGCGAGCGCGGCCAGCACGGGCAGGGCGAGGGCGGCGGCGAACACGCGCACGACCCGGGGTCGTCTGAACGACAACATGATCGGTTCTTTCACTGAATGCGTCTGCGGTCCCGCGCACATCCGGGTGCGGTGACCGGTAGATCGGCGAAACGAATTGCCTGGCAACGGCTTTCGGCGACGACGATGGCGCCCGGGTTCAGGCGCGACAGATCCCGTGCGGGACGCGCATGAGATCGACCGTGCGCCGTCGCGTCAGCACGCCGCGTGCCCGTCCGCCGGGTCCGGCTGTCGGCGGCGCATTCGCCTGCTCGACAACGCGTGCGCCCGAACGCGATTCATCGGTGGCGGCCATCCATCCTCCTGCCGGACCCAAAGTGATATAGGCACTGTGGTCCGACAAAGGACGTGGGGCAATGATTGTGCGCAGCGCGAGCCGATCATCCCGCTTCGCCGCCCGCCGGGAATTCCGGCGGGCGTGACGACGATCAGTCTTTCAGTTCGCGGGACAACCCCGCGGTGATCGCGGCGAGGACCCGCCCCGCGATCGCGAGGTCGGCCGCCGGAACCACACCGTAGACGCGGCCGAGGACGGTGCTCGTGCGGGAGCGGAGGTCCGCGACGAGGCGGCCGCCCGCCTCGGTGACCACGAGTTCACCGCCCGGCGCCGCGAGCAGCAGACCACGGTCGGTGAGCCGCGTCGCGGCGGTCGCGACGACGGTGGGTGCCCAGGTCGTCTTCGCGGCGAGAGTGGCGATATGCCGCTCCCGATCGACGGTGCCGCCGGCGGCGGCGGCCTGGCTGAGCGTGATCCACTGCGCCTCGTCGATGCCGGTACCGGCGAGGATGCGGTGCAAAAGCGCGTTGTGGTGCTTTTCGGCCTGGCCGATGATCGACGGATCGAGCGTGATGGCGGGGGACATGACGAACTCCTGACTGCTGGACTGTGGCCACAATTCTGGCACTCAGTGCCATACGAGCGCAAGTGTCGTTCGTGTTCCAGTTTCTTACGTGCCTCGGGATCGGTTCGGATAGCATCTCGGCATGCCCGATCCCGCATCCGACCGCACACTCCCGCTGCGAGAGCGCAAACGACTGCGTACTCGGCGCGTACTGGCCGACACCGCCCTGCGGCTGTTCACCGAGCGCGGATTCGACGCGACGACACTCGACGAACTCGTCGACGAGGCCGAGGTATCTCGCAGCACCTTCTTTCGCACCTATCCGGCCAAGGAAGCGGTCGCGATCGAGGCGGAGGCGCAATTGTGGTCCGCATATCTCGCGGCGCTGACGGATCGACCGCTGACCGGAGTCGTGCTGGACGCGATACGGGAGACGCTGACCGCGGCCGTCGCCGATCTGGAGCCGGAATGGGATCACCGGTATGTCGCCACTCGCCGGCTCATCCGCACCACCCCGGCACTGCTCGCCTACGTCGAGTACCACCGCCACGGGGTGGAGGCGGACGCGGTCACGATCCTCGCCGATCGCCTGGGACTGCCCGCGGACGATCTGCGACTGCAGGTCCTGGCCGAACTGGTGACCTCGGCGTGGAGTGTGGCCGGACGGGAATGGGTCCGGGCCGACGGCCGGGGCGGCCGCGCCGCGCTGACGGAGAGAGTGCGGGAGGCCTTCGCGGCGGTGCCGGCGAGTTTGGAGCTGCGGACCCGCTGAGGCCGCGCGGCCTCAGCGCGGTGCCGGTTCCTCGGCCGCCTCGGTGGCCAGCGCCGCGAATTGGTCCGCGCCCCACCGTGCGTCGACTACCAGGCCGATCACGCCGATGGTGATGCAGACGCCCGACAGCACCAGCAGACAGGGGTTCGTCCGCCCGGTCAACGCGTCTCCGAGGACGACGACGCCGATGGTGCCGGGGATGATGCCCACGAAGGTGGCCAGCAGGTACGGCATCATCCGCACCGAGGACAGTCCGGCGCAGTAGTTGATCACCGAGAACGGCACCGGTGCGATCAGCCGCAGCGAGCCGACGGCGAGCCAGCCGCGCCGGGCCAGTC
The DNA here is from genome assembly GCF_001665865.1 of Nocardia sp. 852002-20019_SCH5090214. NCBI lineage: Bacteria > Bacillati > Actinomycetota > Actinomycetes > Mycobacteriales > Nocardiaceae > Nocardia > Nocardia sp. 852002-20019_SCH5090214. Next base: position 2,734 of record NZ_LZMK01000340.1, read on the forward strand.
GCCGATCCACCGCCTGTACCGCGGGATGAGTCAACCGCGCGGCGACCTGCTCCCGATCCAGGGCTCGCACGAGCAGCAGCGCCAGCACCGCGCTGACCGTCGTCGCGGCGACCGCGAGGGTGATGCCGAGAATCGGCCCGAACAACAGGCCGGCGCTGAGCGTGAAGACGGTGCGCGGAAACGGCGCCACCGTCACGAGCGCATGGACGAGGAAGAACAGCAGCGGAAACATCGGGCCGACCGAATCGGCCCACTCCCGGATCTGCTGTGGGGCCGGATGCGGTGCCAGTACGGCGACCGCGACCAGCGCGGCCGCGAGGATGGCCAGCATCACGACCCGTCGATTGCGCAGTAGTCGCAAGGCCACATTCGTCGTCCTCGGCACCGCGACAGGTTACCGGTCGGTATGGCCAGGCTGTGCGAAGAGTATGCGAACACCGGGCTAGCATCGAATGAAGGTTGATGAATGATCGTTAACCGAACTGGTCGTCGACCTGCCGATTTCGCATGCCCGTCGCACTGTGAATGGGTCACACAGGCGGTTGCGAAGGCGCTGCGAAGAGTTGGGTCCCAGCGTAGGTATCCGGTACGAGTGAAGTATCGGAGTCGAGTGGAAGAGGTACAGCAGCGATGCCGATTGGTTCAGATCCGGGTGCGGACACCGTGCCCGGATACGCCGCATGGCGCAAGGGTGTGGCCGGAGTGCTGGCCAAGTCCCGCAAGGTCGAGGCATCCGAACTCGGTGACGAGCCGGAGCGCCTGCTCGATGTCACCAATTACGACGGAGTGACCGTCGCGCCGCTGTACACCCGTCGCGACGAACTGCCCGAACAGCCTCTGCCCGGACGGTTCCCGTTCGTGCGCGGCAACGAGGCCACCCGCGACGTGCATCGGGGCTGGCATGTCAGCGCCCGCTTCGCCGGAACGGATCCGGCCGCCGTCAACCAGGAGATCCTCGCCGCTCTGGAGAACGGCGTCAGCTCCGTGTGGCTCGGGGTCGGCGAGAACGGCGTCCCGGTGGCCGGGCTGGCGGACACGCTGCGCGGACTGCTGTTCGAACTGGCTCCCCTGAGCCTGCGGGCGGGCGCGGACACCCCCGCCGCCGCCGCGCAGGTGCTGACCCTGCTGGACGGCTACGAGGTGGCCGACCGCTCCGATATCCACGTCTTCCTCGGCGCGGCGCCGCTGACCAGCCGCTTCGCCGGAGTGGCCGACACCGACCTCGACGCCGCGGTCGAGCTGGCGCGCACCGCCGCCGGCCGCACCGAGACCGTCCGGGCGATCACGGTGTCCGGCACCGTCTTCCACAACGCGGGTGCGTCCGATGCTCAGGAGATCGGCGCGGCCGTGGCCGCGGGCCTCGACTACCTGCGCGCACTCACCGACGCCGGCCTCGATGTCGCCGATGCGCTGGACCAGGTGAGTTTCCAGCTGGCGGCGACCGACGATCAGTTCGAGACGATCGCGAAATTCCGCGCCGCCCGCCGGCTGTGGGCCCGGGTGGCGCACGAGGCCGGCGCGCCGGACTTCGGCAACGCGCCGCAGCACGCCGTCACCTCGGAAGCGATGCTGAGCCAGCGTGATCCGTGGGTCAACATGCTGCGCACCACCCTGGCCGCTTTCGGCGCCGGTGTGGGCGGCGCGGACCTGGTCACCGTGCTGCCCTTCGACGCGGCCCTCCCGGCCGGGGAACTCGGTGTGTCGCAAGCATTCTCGGAACGCATGGCACGCAACACGCAGCTGCTGCTGCTCGAGGAGTCGCATCTCGGACATGTGCAGGACCCGGGCGCGGGTTCCTGGCACGTGGAAAGCCTCACCGCGGAGGTGGCCGGTGCGGCGTGGGCGTTCATGCAGGAGCTCGAGCGCGCCGGCGGATACCGCGCCGCGCTGGAGTCCGGCCTGCTGGCCGAGCGCATCGCCGACACCCGGACCCGCCGCGAATCCGATATCGCCCACCGCCGCACCGCGGTCACCGGCGTCAACGAATTCCCGAACCTCGCCGAGGAGCCGCTGTCGGAGGCCGCGCGCGACACGAACGGGGTGGCCCGCTACGGCGCGGCCTTCGAGGCGCTGCGCAACCGTTCGGACGCCTACCTGGCCGCCCACGGCCGCCGGCCCCGGGCGCTGCTGGTACCGCTGGGCCCGGTCGCCGAGCACAACGTGCGCGTGACCTTCACCGCGAACGTACTGGCCTCCGGGGGCATCGAAACGGTGAACCCGGGAGCGCTGGAGACGTCCGGGATCGGCTCTGCCGCAACCGAATCCGGAGCGACCATGGCGGTGCTGTGCGGCAGCGACGCCCGCTACGGCACCGAGGCCGCGCCCGCCGTGCAGCAGCTGCGCGACGCCGGCGTGACGACGGTCCTGCTGGCCGGGCCCGAGAAGGCGGTGGCCGAGGTGAGCGGCACACAGCGGCCGGACGGATTCCTCACGGCCCGCATGGACGCAGTGGCGACCCTGTCCGGCCTGCTGGAGAAGCTGGGAGCGTAATGACTACTCGAGATGTGAACCACGTGATCGGCAGCTTCGCCGAGGTACCGCTGGGTGAACCGGCGGTCGGGCGGACCGGTGGCGGCGACGTCGAGGCGTTCGTCGCCGAATCGGCGGCCGCCAACGGCTACGCGCCCGAACAACTGGTCTGGGCCACCCCCGAAGGTATCGACGTCGCGCCGGTGTACACCAAGGCCGACCGCGATGCCGTTGTGGCCGAAGGCTATCCGCTCGACAGCGTGCCCGGTGTGGCGCCGTTCGTGCGCGGCCCGTACCCGACCATGTACGTGAATCAGCCGTGGACCATCCGCCAGTACGCGGGATTCTCCACCGCCGCCGATTCCAACGCCTTCTACCGGCGCAACCTGGCCGCGGGCCAGAAGGGCCTGTCGGTCGCCTTCGACCTGGCGACCCACCGCGGCTACGACTCCGATCACCCGCGCGTCACCGGTGACGTCGGTATGGCCGGCGTCGCCATCGACTCGATCCTGGATATGCGGGAACTGTTCGACCAGATCCCGCTGGATCAGGTGTCGGTGTCTATGACCATGAACGGCGCGGTGCTGCCGATCCTGGCGCTCTACGTCGTCGCCGCCGAGGAACAGGGCGTCAAGCCCGAACAGCTGGCCGGAACCATTCAGAACGACATTCTGAAGGAGTTCATGGTCCGCAACACCTACATCTATCCGCCCAAGCCCTCGATGCGGATCATCTCCGACATCTTCGCCTACACCTCGGCGAAGATGCCGAAGTTCAACTCGATCTCCATCTCCGGCTACCACATCCAGGAAGCCGGAGCCACCGCCGACCTGGAGCTGGCCTACACCCTGGCCGACGGTGTCGAATACATTCGCGCCGGCCTGGACGCGGGCATGGAGATCGATCAGTTCGCGCCGCGGCTGTCGTTCTTCTGGGCCATCGGCATGAACTTCTTCATGGAGGTCGCCAAGCTGCGCGCGGGCCGCCTGCTGTGGAGCGAGCTGGTGTCGAAGTTCGAGCCCAAGAGCCAGAAGTCGCTCTCGCTGCGCACCCACTCGCAGACCTCGGGCTGGTCGCTGACCGCGCAGGACGTGTTCAACAACGTCGCGCGCACCTGTGTCGAGGCGATGGCCGCGACCCAGGGCCACACGCAGTCGCTGCACACCAACGCCCTCGACGAGGCGCTGGCGCTGCCCACCGACTTCTCCGCGCGCATCGCCCGCAACACCCAGCTGCTGCTGCAGCAGGAGTCGGGGACCACCCGGCCGATCGACCCGTGGGGCGGCTCCTACTACGTGGAGTGGCTGACCCACCAGCTCGCCGAGCGGGCCCGGGCCCACATCGCCGAGGTCGAGGCGCACGGGGGTATGGCGCAGGCGATTTCGGAGGGCATCCCGAAGCTGCGCATCGAGGAGGCCGCGGCCCGCACCCAGGCGCGCATCGACACCGGCGCGCAGCCGGTGATCGGCGTCAACAAGTACCAGGTGACCGAGGACCAGGAGATCGAGGTCCTCAAGGTCGAGAACTCGCGCGTGCGCGCGGAGCAGAACGAGAAGCTGCGCCGCCTGCGCGCCGAACGCGACAGCGCCGAGGTCGAGCGGGCGCTGGCCGAATTGACAAGGGCCGCAGCGTCTTCCGAGGGCGGGATGGCCAACAACCTGCTCGCGCTGGCCATCGACGCGGCCCGCGCCAAGGCCACGGTCGGCGAGATCTCCGACGCGCTGGAGAAGGTGTACGGTCGCCATCAGGCCGAGATCCGCACACTGTCGGGCGTCTACCGAGAGGAGGCCGGCAAGGTGACCAACATCAGCAGGGCCATCGAGCTGGTCGAGGAATTCGCCGAGGCCGAGGGCCGCCGCCCCCGCATCCTCGTCGCCAAGATGGGCCAGGACGGCCACGACCGCGGCCAGAAGGTGATCGCGACCGCCTTCGCCGACCTCGGCATGGACGTCGATGTGGGCCCGCTGTTCCAGACTCCGGAAGAGGTGGCCCAGCAGGCGGCCGACAACGACGTGCACATCGTCGGTGTCTCCTCGCTGGCGGCCGGTCACCTCACGCTGGTGCCCGCCCTGCGGCAGGCACTGGCCGATGTCGGGCGCCCCGACATCATGGTCATCGTCGGCGGCGTCATTCCGCCCGGTGACTTCGACGAGCTGTATGCCGCCGGCGCCGCGGCGATCTTCCCGCCGGGCACCGTGATCGCCGATGCCGCGATCGGTCTGCTGCAGAAGCTGGCGGCCGAACTCGGCCACGAGATCGGCGGACAAGCCGAGGCGGAATGAGCGACGCCGACCGGACCCCGGGGGGCGCATCGCCCGCCGGGGCTGAGGTGCCCACCAAGGCGGAGTTGCCCGGAAGCCAGGCTCTGTCCACCGCCCGCGGCCTGCCTCCCGCGCTGCGCGTGGACGGACCGCAGTCGCCGGGCGGCGGCCAACGCCGGACCATCGATGTGGCGGAGCTGGCGGGTGCGATCCGCGACAATCAGCGCGCCGCGCTCGCCCGCGCGATCACGCTGGTCGAATCCACCCGCGCCGATCACCGCGAGGCGGCACAGCGGCTGCTGCTCGAGCTGACGGCCGAAGCCGGCGCCGCCGCGTCCAATCGCGTCGGTATCACCGGCGTTCCGGGCGTGGGCAAGTCGACGTTCATCGACGCGCTCGGGATGTATCTGATCGGCCAGGGGCATCGGGTCGCGGTGCTGGCGGTGGATCCGTCCTCGACTCGCACCGGCGGATCGATTCTCGGCGACAAAACCCGCATGGCGCGTTTGTCGGTGGAACGTGACGCGTTCATCCGCCCGTCGCCGACCGCGGGCACGCTGGGCGGTGTCGCCAAGGCGACCCGCGAGACCATTGTGCTGCTCGAGGCCGCCGGTTACGACGTGATCCTGGTGGAGACGGTGGGCGTCGGCCAGTCCGAGGTGACCGTCGCGAATATGGTCGACGTGTTCTGCTTCCTCACGCTGGCCCGCACCGGAGATCAGTTGCAGGGCATCAAGAAGGGTGTGCTGGAGCTGGCCGATCTGGTCGCGGTCAACAAAGCCGACGGCCGCCACGAGGTGGAGGCGCGGGCCGCCGCACGCGAATTGCAGGGTGCGATGCGACTCATCCATCCGCGCGAATCCCTCTGGCGCCCACCGGTTCTCACCATGAGCGGGCTCAACGGCACCGGTCTGGACACCTTCTGGGATACGGTCCTCGAACACCGGCGCGTTCTCACCGAGGCGGGCGAGTTCGCCGAGAAGCGCCGCCGTCAGCAGGTCGACTGGACCTGGACGATGGTGCACGACCAGTTGCTGCGCCGGCTGGCCGACAGTCCCGGCGTGAAAGCGATTCGCGCACAGGTGGAAAAGCAGATCCGCGACGGATCGCTGACCCCGGCCCTCGCAGCCGAGGAACTGCTGCGCGCCTTCGACGAGAAGTAGCAGGGCTGTCCGGGCGACGAGAATTCGCGCCCGGACACCTCATCGCATCCGGAACAGCCGCGCCGCATTGTCGTAGCAGACCGCGCGCACCCAGTCCGCGCCCAAGTCGAGTCGTTCGAGCGCTTCCAGCGCGTGGGCGTAGGAGTACGGGATGTTCGGGAAGTCACTGCCGAACAGGATGCGCTCGCCCAGCTCGGACAGGCGCGAATATTCGTTGCGCGGGAACGGGTTTCGCTCTTCGATGAAATCGGTGAACGACATCGTGGTGTCGAGGTGCACGTTGTCGTAGCGCTCGGCGAGGTCGAGGAACTGCGAGTATTCCGGCACGCCCATATGAGCGATGATCAGCGTCAGCCGCGGAAACCGCTGCAGCAGTGCCGCTATCGGTTCCGGACCGGTGAATTCACCCGGCGCCGGCCCCGAGCCACAGTGGATCAGCACCGGAATCCCGGCCTCGGACAGCAGCCCCCACACTTCGGTCAGCAGCGGGTCGCCCGGATGATAATCGCCGACCTGGATATGCGCTTTGAAGATGCGCGCTCCGGATTCGACCGCCGCGCTCACATAACTTCCAGCGCCGTGCTCGGGGTAGAAGGTCGCGGTGTGCAAGCAGTCCGGGGTGCGCGCGGCGAAGTCGGCCGCCCATTCGTTCAGCCACGCCGCCATATCGGGTTTGTGCGGATACACCAGGGAGGTGAACGCCCGCACTCCGAAGCCGCGCAGCGTATCCAGGCGCTGCTGCTCGTCGTCGCGATAGGTGATCGGCCACGGCCGTCCGATCAGCGGGCCCGCGGAATCGAAATACGCCCACACCTTGTGCAGCACCCGATCGGGCATGAAGTGGGTGTGCACATCGATGATTCCGGGCAGCTCCATCCGGCTCCGGAATTGCGCGACCGCCGCCTGGTCACTCTCGTCGACCGTCACCGAACCTCCTGTGCCACCGGCGGATACAGCGCCGCCGCGAAATCACCGATCCGCTCGATCATGCGGTCGAAGAAGGCCGCCGGGTCGGTGCCGACCGCGATATCGGCATTGGGTGCGCGACCCCACATGCCGGCCCAATCGGCGACCGTGGTGCCGCGGGTGATCGTCCCGGCCAGCTCGACGTCCACCGTTGCCGGGCGCAGCACCGCCAGGGTCGGTTCGAGCGCTACCGCCGCGGCGAACGGATCGTGCATATGTGCCAAATACCCCTGGTTGTAATGCTGGTGGAACTCGAAGTAGAACCGCACCGCGTCGATCAGGAACCGCACAATCGGATTGGCCGCCTCGGACCGGAGGCCGGACGGATCCCCGGGAGCCGGCATCGCGGCGCCGCCGCAGTGCGCTCGCTCGGCGATCCGCCGCAGATGGTCCGGGAACATCTCGATCGATTCGGTGATGTCGAGCGCGCAGACGATCGGCCGATGATCCTGCGGGGCGGCGGAGAACGCGTCGAAGACCACTTTGGCGGCCTCGGGGTCGACATGCACGTTCCACTCGTTGGTCGGGGTGGTGTTACCCGGATGCCGGAACGCGCCGCCCATGATCACCAGTCGCCGAAGCAGTTGCGGCAGCCGGGGTTCCAGTTCCAGCGCCAGGGCCAGGTTGGTCAAGGGCCCGGTGCACAGGCCCAGTACCGCACCCGGACGTGCCCGCACCGTGTCGACCCACAACTGCGCCGCCGAACGATCCGAGAGCGGGCGCGGCGAGGGCGGCAGTTCGGCATAGCCGATCCCGTGCGGACCGTGGGTGTCCTCGGTGGTCCGCAGCGGGATCGCCAGCGGCTGCGCCGCGCCGAGTGCCACCTCGATGGCCGGCGCCCGGCACAGATCCAGCAGGGCCAGATTGTTCGCCGCGACCTGCGCGGTGGGGACATTACCTCCGGTCGAGGCTATTCCGGCGATCTCCAGCTGCGGATCCGCCAGCAGATACAGCAGTGCCAACGCATCGTCGATTCCGGTGTCTACGTCCACCATGATCGTCTGCCGCACGGTGCGAGACTAGCGGCCCGCCGCCGGGCCGCCCCGTCCGGCCTGTCGGCGGGCGAAACGATGCGGACGAGGGTAGTTTCGACATGTCAATTCTCGTGTTGTGGACCGTGCGCGTTCCTCGCAGCGGCCTGGGGGTGTTTCGCCGGTGAGATTCGCGGACCGTTTCAACGAGGTCGTCTCGCAGTGGGAGCAGGCGCACGGTATCCGGATGACCAATCGCGCCTTGGCTTTTCGCGTGACCCAGGCCGGGCATCCCGTCTCGGCGACCTATCTGTCCCAGCTGCGGTCGGGCAATCGCGACAATCCGTCCCGAGCTCTGGTCGAAACCGTGGCCAGGGTGCTGGCGGTGGAATTGACGCGATTCAACGACGGCGGATCGGGTGATCCGGTGCCCGGTGACGACGTGGTGTCGGCGGCGGTGGACGATCCGGCGCTGCGGCGTCTGCTGAGCACAGCGGCCGGACTGTCCGGCTCCTCGATCGAATTGCTGTCGGATCTGGCCGCCAAGCTGCGGCTCGCGGAGGGGTTGGCGCCGGGCACGACGGCCCAGCTGTGACCGTGCCTACCGACCGGTCGTGGCGGCGGAAGTCTCGTACGTGGGCAGTTCGTAGTCGTCGGTCTTGCCGAAGAACAGCTTCATCATGACCGGCCGCATCGGCTTCGACATCATGATCCGGTTGGCGGTTCGCCGCATGGATGTGCCGAATGCGCTGGGGGACAGCATCATATCGATTCCGCCGCCGGGGAGTTCCTTGGCCTTGTCGAGAAACGGGGTGACCTTCTCCTCGTAGCGGCGCAGCGCCGCCGCGACATCGGCCGGATCGGCCGCCAGCTCACCCGCGAGGATGTATGCGCCGACGAGCGCCATCGCCGTGCCCATCCCGGTCATCGGTGAGCCGCAGTAGCCGGCGTCGCCGACCAACGTCACGCGCCCGGCCGCCAGGGTGGGCATATCGATGCGCGCGAGTTCGTCGAAGTAGAAGTCGTCGGCCTCGGTCATGGCCGCCAGAATGGTCGGCGCGTGCCAGTGCGGCTGCGAACCGACCTTCTCGCAGATCAGCCGTTGCTGTGCGGCGGTATCGCGGCGCAGCGCCGGATCGGGGTCGCCGAGCAGAGTGAGAATCGCCTTGGCGGTCGCGGGATCGCGGTCGGGCCGCAAGCCGACCGCGGCGGAAGGAACCAGCTGCATGGCGAACCAGCCGGGCGTGATCCCCGCCGGGGTCGGCATCGTGAAGAACGAGGCGTAGCCGCCGAGGAAGGTGCTGAACTGCTCCTCCGGACCGAAGGCCAGCCGGCGGGTCGCCGAATGCACGCCGTCGGCGCCGACGACGAGGTCGAAGTGGCCGCTGCGTCCCGAGGCGAACTCGACCGTCACGCCGGTGTCGTCCTGGGTCAGCGATTCGATCCACTCGCCGTAGCGGTAATCCAGCTCACCGCCGGCCGCGGCGACGGCGTCGAGCAGTACCTGATTGAGGTCACCGCGGGTGATCTCGATGTCGGCCACCGGGCCCTTGCCCTCGAAATATTCCATCGCCATGTTCGCGTAGGTGCGGCCCTTGTGGTCGATGTAGGAAATGCCGAGTTCTTCGAGCTGGTATTCGGCGATGCCCGGCATCAGGCCCATGCGCTCGGCCACCTCGCGACTGGGTCCGCGCAGATCGACAGCCTGTCCGCCCGGCCGGGGAGCGGTGGCGCGCTCGATGACGGTGACCGCGATACCGGCTCGAAGCAATTGCAGCGCAACGGCATTGCCGGCGATGCCGCCGCCGGAGACGAGGATGTGCAGGGGGCGGGAGATGGTGTTCATGGGGGTGATTCCTATCGGTTGGTCCGAACGTCTTAGACAAATGTGCCATATGGTTGGCACGCTTGTCTAGTACAAATGTCTAAGACGTTGTAACCTGGGCTTATGGGTAATCGAGAGGATCTGTTGGCAGGGGCGAGGAAGGCGATTCTGGAGCGAGGTCTCGCCAAGGTGACCGCGCGCGACATCGCCGGCGCGGCCGGGGTCAGCCTGGCGGCCATCGGCTACCACTTCGGTACCAAGGATCGGTTGGTCGCCGAGGCCATCGCCGAGGCGACCGGTGACGAGATCGGCCGCGGTATGGAGGCGGCCATCCGGGACGCGGGGGAGGGGCGGACCCTGGCGCAGTCGCTGGAGGCCACGTGGAACGGCATGCTGGACGTCATCCAGAACCATCCGGACGAGCTGATTCTCAGCTTCGAGAACGGGGTGCGAGTGGCCCGGTCGCCGGAATCCCAGGAGTACTTCTCGGGTGCGACCGAGGAGGTCTATGCCGCACTCGTCGAGCCCCTGCGCGAAGTTCATCCGGAGCTGTCGGCCGGCGATGCCCGCGCCGTCGCCAAGCTCTATTTCGCGCTGTTCCAAGGTATGGCGCTGCAGTGGCTGATCGCGCCCGCGGGTGATCAGCTGACCGGCGACGACGTCGTCCGTGCGGTGCGAGCGATGAGCCGGGGATAGCTCGCGCGGGTGCGCTATTCGGCGACTGCGTGGTGAGAGCGGTACCGTCGCCGCCTACCGAGCCGGACGAAGCCGATCCACGACACCGCCACCAGCACGACGACCAGTATGCGTACGAGATCCAGAGCGCTGCGGGGGTAGAGCACCCCGGTGATGTAGTAGTCGATGAAGCCGGTCGACGGTAGGCCGGCTTCGCCGCCGCGTTCCCGGGCCCACGTCTCCAGGTAGGTCAGGGGGCAGTCGACCCCGATGAGTACCGTGCTGAAACCCCAGGCCACCGCGGCGATATGGGTCCAGATCGTCCAGCGCCACCGCCACGCGACGAATCCGCCGACGACGAGGTAGGCGATGAACAGAAAATGCACACCCGCGGTGGCATCTGCCAGCAGCCGGTACATCACGTAATCCAGATTAGGGCGCTTGTCGCCGGCGTGCGCGGGGATTCGGGCGTCGGCGCCTGCCGGGTGAACGACCGTGTCTCCCACGGCCTTCCGGCCGCGGTCGGCGACTCGGAGCGTTAAAGGATAGCGGTACGCACATATGCGCATTAAACGATTAATCGCCCGGCATGGCTCTCGGCCGACACATGGGGGAGCGGTCCATCTCGGACAAGGCCAACGACATGGGAAAAAGCGCCGTGGCCTTCCGCCGGGGAGTACGGGCCGGCCGGCTGGGAGGGGAAGCGCCTGCAGTGCGTTCACCACGAGGTGATTCGAGTCGTGTCGGAGCTGCAGGAATGTCCTCAGGCACCTGGAAGCCGCATTCAATATTGATACGTCGATATGCGCATCTAAACATATGTAGCCCTGACGCGTGCCACTCGAACACACCACAAACTCACCCCTACAGAGCAGCCACGACAGGGCCGGGTGGTCACCAGTTGGACGGTTCGTAGTCCTTGAGGAAGCAGCCGAAGAGGTCGTCGCCGTCTTCCCCGCGCACGATCGGGTCGTAGACGCGGGCGGCGCCGTCCACGAGGTCGAGGGGAGCGTGGAAGCCCTCCTCGGCGAGGCGGAGCTTGGTGTAGTGCGGGCGCTCGTCGGTGATCCAGCCGGTGTCGACGGCGGTCATGAGGATGCGGTCGGTTTCGAACATCTCGCGGGCGCTGGTGCGGGTGAGCATGTTGAGCGCGGCCTTGGCCATATTGGTGTGCGGGTGGCCGGGGCCCTTGTAGCCGCGGCTGAACACACCTTCCATGGCCGAGACGTTGACGATGTACTTGCGGCGGGCCGGTGATGCGGCGAGGGCGGGCCGCAGCCGGGAGATCAGCAGGAACGGTGCGGTCGAGTTGCACAGCTGCACTTCGAGCAGTTCGGTGGCGTCGACCTCGGCGACGGTCTGCACCCAGCTGTTGGAGTGGGCCAGATCGGGTACCAAGCCACCGGCGTCGATCGCCACACCGCGCGAAATGCGTTCGGGCGTGGCCGATCCCGCGACCAGTGCGAGATCGGTGACCTCGGCGGCGGACAGGGTGGTCGGTGCCGGCACGGAGTGCAGGGACGCGGTGAGTGCGTTCGGATGGGCCTGGGTGGTGTGGCCGAAGGTGATGGTGTCGGGCAGTTCGCCGGCGGGGAGCGGGGCGGATTCGGCCTCGACCAGTGCGGCGTAGGCGCCGGCCGAGCGCCGGACGGTCTGGGCGGCGTTGTTGATGATGATGTCCAGCGGCCCCTGCGCGGCGACATCGTCGGCCAAGGCGACGACCTGGGCCGGATCGCGCAGATCGATGCCGACGATCCGCAGCCGGTGCAGCCATTCGGCGCTGTCGGGCTGGGCGGTGAAGCGGCGGATCGCGTCGTTGGGGAAGCGGGTGGTGACCGTGGTGTGGGCGCCGTCGCGCAGCAGTCGCAGGGCGATGTACATGCCGATCTTGGCGCGGCCGCCGGTGAGCAGCGCGCGGCGGCCGGACAGGTCGGTGCGGGCATCGCGTTTGGCATGGTTGCGGGCGGCGCAGTCCGGGCAGAGCTGGTGGTAGAACCGGTCGACGCGGGTGTAGCGCTGTTTGCAGATGTAGCAGGGCCGCGGGCGCAGCAGGGTGCCGGCGGCGTCGCCGTCGACGGACGTGGAGAGCGGGATGCCGGCGGTCTCGTCGTCGATGCGGTTCGGGGAGCCGGTCGCGGTGGCGGCGACCACCGCCCGGTCGGCGGCGGCGACGGCGTCGCGGGCCTGAGTGCGGCGGCGCCGCTTCAGTCTCTTGAACATGTGCCCGACCGCACGCTGCACCGCGATGGAATCGGGGTTGTCGTCGTCGAGCAGTGCGGCCTGGTCGAGGACGCGCAGGCAGATCGCGAGGTCCTCGGGATCGATGGTGTCCGGCAGGGGAGTGGTGGGCGCGTTCGTCGTGGTGTGCTCAGCCATCGTGCTGCCGGATGATCCTTCGTGTGCGGGAATGTGCGACGCCTATTGTCGCATCGCGGCTGTTGGAGGCTGCCGGGGCTCCTCAGCGCGGGGTGTAGTGGATGGGCCGGTGGTCGGTGTGCTGATCGTCGATGAAGTTGGCGATGGCTTCGACGACCAGCAGGGGTTCGGTCAGCGGCAGCCAGGGATCGGCGGGCAGCTCGCGCAGCCAGAGGCGGTCGACGTCGCGGCGGATATGGGCACGCAGGCTGGGCAGGGCGGCGGTGTCGGCGCGGTCGAGGATGAGTTGGACCGGCACGGCGGTATGTTGCGGGCGCGGATGGCGCAGGTGGTGGGCGAGGTTGGCGGCGACGATGCGGGCGCCGGCCAGCAGGTCGGCGGGCCAGGTGGTGGCCTGCGGGAGGACCCGGGCGCGCAGGCGGGGCCAGTGCAGGAGGCGGCGGCCGAGAACCAGCCAGCTCAGGCGCGGGAGCCGCCACCAAGGGCTGCGGGGGCAGCGGAGATCGCGCAGCGCGAGGGCGAGGTGGTCGAGGTGGGGCGCCGACAGCGCGGTGGCGGAGGCGATGCGGGTGTTGGCGCGCGGGTCGCCGAGGGCGTACCAGAGTTGGATCGCGCCCCAGCCGTGGCCGGCGAGGTGGACCGGTGTGCGGGGGCTGACGGCGTCGAGGACGGCGAAGAGGTCGTCGGCGAGGTGGGGCAGGCGGTAGCGGTGGGTGCGGGTGGGTGCGCTGGAGCGGCCGTGGCCGCGGACGTCGTAGGTGACCACGTGGAAGCTGTCGGCGAGTCCGGTGGCGACGCGGTTCCAGATGCGATGGGTGTCGGTGATGCCGGGGATGAGCACGATGGTGTCGGCCTGGGGGTGGCCGTATTCGTAGACGGCGAGGTCGCCGCCGGGGGCGGTGACGGTGCGGTGGCGGGAGGGGGTGCGGGCTGGGTTCATCGGTCTACCTCGTGAGCGCGGGGTCGGAGCCGCTCGTACTGCCGGTACGGTCAACGGTAGCGACAGTACGCGATCGGCTGTCGGTCCGCGGACCTCGGTGGGGTATCTCCTTATTCAGCCCCCGTTTCGGCTGGTGCACGGGGCGGTCATCGATTTCGTACCGGCGGTACGTGTAACGTGGGTGCGACTGTTCGCTCGGCTGGGGAGGTACCCATGGTGTCTCGGGTCGGCCGGCGAGCTGCCGCGCCTCGGGTCACGCGGGAGGAGATCGTCGATGCGGCGATCCGGGTGATCGACCGGGACGGCCCGCAGCCGAGTATGGACGACATCGCGCGTGCGGCGGGGATGACGAAGCCGCGGTTGTATCGGCAGTTCGCGGACAAGGCGGATCTGTACACCGAGATCGCCGATCGGATGTCGCGCGACGCGTTCGCGGCCGCCGGGCAGGATATGACGTTGCTGCTGCAGCCGCCGCGGCCCGCGTTGCGGCGGGTGTTCACCGCGTATGCGGCCGGAATTCTTCAGCATCCCAATGTCTTTCGGTTTCTGATGCAGGCGCCCGTGGTGCAGACGGCGCAGGCGAGCAGGTCGGGGGGAGGGGCGGTGGGGGCGGTGCTGCAGTTCGATCTGGGGCGCGATGCGGCGCGGCGGTTCGCGAAGCTCGCGCAATCGATCGCGGAGGCGGTGCCGATCGAGACGGCGGGCCTGGACTATCTGGCGCGGGCGGTCGTCGGCGTGGTGGTGGCGACGACGGATCTGTGGCTCGAGGGGGCGGAGTCGCCGCGGCGGAGCAGTGCGGATTTCGTCGCGGAGCTGACCGAGTTGGTCTGGTCACTGATCGACGGGTTTCTGCGGCGGCAGCGGATCGTGGCGGATCCGGAGGTTCCGATTTTCAGCACGCTGGCGGAGGCGAATATCGCGCGGGAGGCGCACTGAACCCGCGTTGTTGACATGCCGCCAATAGTGCGCCAGGCTGGTGCGCGGGGCCGGTGCGGTCCGGTTCCGGGTACGAGACGAAGGAAGTAACGATGGCGCGCGCCGCGTGGAGCGACGATGAGGTCGAGGCCGTCCGGGATCTGGCGAAGACCTTTTTCGAGAAGGAAGTCCTGCCGAACGAGGAGAAGTTCGTCGCGCAGGGCCATCCGGACCGCGAGCTGTACAACCGGGCGGGTGAGCTGGGTCTGCTGTGTGCCGCGATTCCGTCCGAATACGGCGGTGGCGGTGGCACTTTCGCGCACGAGGCGGCGTTGATCGAGGCGCAGTCCTATGCCGGGGACGGTTCACTGGGTATGCCGGTGCATTCGTCGATCATCGCGCCCTACATCCATCATTTCGGGACCGAGGACCTCAAGCGGCGGGTGCTGCCGAAGGCGGCCGGCGGTGAGATGGTGCTGTCGATCGGTATGACCGAGCCGGGGACGGGTTCGGACCTGCAGAACATCAAGACCCGCGCGGTGCGCGAGGGTGACGAGTACGTGATCACCGGGTCGAAGATCTTCATCTCCAACGGCTGGCTGTGCGACGGCATCATCATCGCGGCCAAGACCGATCCGACGAAGGGTGCGGCGGGTGTGTCGCTGATCTTCGCCGAGGTGAGCGATGAGACGCCCGGCTTCCGGCGCGGCCGGATCCTGAACAAGATCGGCGGCAAGGCGCAGGACACCGCGGAGCTGTTCTTCGACGGCCTGCGGGTGCCGGCGTCGAATCTGCTGGGTGAGGCCGAGGGGCAGGGCTTCTATCAGATGATGCAGCTGCTGGCGCAGGAGCGGCTGGTGACCGCGATCATGGCGGTGTCGATGATGGAGCGGGCGGTGGAGTTGACCGTCGAATACACCAAGGGCCGTGAGGCTTTCGGCAAGCCGCTGTTCGCGATGCAGAACACGAAGTTCGAGCTGGCCGAGTGCGCGACGATCGCGCGGGTGAGCCGGACGTTCCTGGATGATGCGATCGGGAAGCATCTGCGGGGTGAGCTGGATATTCCCACCGCTGCGATGTCGAAGTACTGGCTTACCGACCAGTTGGGTATTGTGGTGGACCGCTGTCTGCAACTGTTCGGTGGCTATGGATACATGACGGAGTACCCGATTTCCCAGCTGTACACCGGTGCGCGCGTGCTGCGTATCCTCGCCGGTTCCAACGAGGTGATGAAGGATCTCATTGCCCGCTCACTCTGAGACCACGACCCAGCCGGTGCCGGCCGATGCCGATTCGGCTCGGCGGCGCCGGCTGGAGCCGGACGAACGGCGCGCGCAGATTCTGGCCTGCGCCATCGAGATGTTCGGCGAACGTCCGTATGCGGCGGTGTCGACCGCTGAACTCGCGCAGCGCGCCGGGGTGGCGCGCGGGCTGATCAATCACTATTTCGGCAACAAGCGCGATCTGTATCTGGCGGTGGTGCGGCGGATGGTGACGTTGCCGCGCGCCGATTACATGGTGATGCCGACCGGTACGCCGCGGGAGCGGGTGGATGCGAGTGTGTCGTGGCTGCTGGACACGATCAGCGGGTTGGGCAGTACCTGGGTGAAGGTGACCGGGCACGAGGGTATCGGGGACGATCCGGAGGTGCAGCGCATCCTGGACGAGGCCGACGACGCCGCGGCGGACCGGCTGCTGGAGATGGTGGGCCTGTCCGGATCGGCGCGTGACGACGAGTTGCGGGCCCTGGTCCGCGCCTACAGCGGTATGGTGAAAACCGCTGGGCGCGAATGGATTACGCGCCGCAGCTTGAATCGTGAGCAGGTGCATCATCTGCTCGCGGATGTGTTGATGGCGTTGGTGCAGACCACGTTTCCGCGGATCGAACAGGCCCGCTGACGGCGCACCCGGCGCGGCGTGGTTCTCAGCCGGGGGTGCGGGCGCGGCTGGGTTGGACGCGCGGTGGTTCGTTGGGCATCTTCGGGTAGTTCGGTGGCCAGGGGGCGTCGAGCAGGCCGGAATCGAAGTCGCGGCGCGACATTTCGAGTAGTGGCTGGATCGATTGCGGGGTGCGGTCGGCCCAGGGGTCGCCGGATGCGGCGAGCCGCTCGGGGACTGTGGCGATGGTCAGTTCGTCGGGGACGATCGCGTCGAGTGCGTCCCAGGCGATGGGGGTGGAGACCTGGGCGCCGACCTTGGGGCGCACGCACCAGGCGCCGAAGACGGTCTTGTGTGGCGCGTTCTGGTTGTAGTCGATGAAGACGCGTTGTCCGCGGTCCTCTTTCCACCAGTTGGCGGTGATCAGGTCGGGGTGGCGGCGTTCGAGTTCGCGGGCCATGGCGACCGCGGCGGCGCGGACCTGGTAGCCGTCCCAGACGGGTTCGAGGACGGCGTAGATGTGCAGGCCGCGGGATCCGGAGGTTTTGACGCGGGCGTCGATGCCGAGTTCGGCGAGCAGTTCGCGGGTGAGCACGGCGACGTGGCGCAACTCGTCGAAGCCGATGCCGGGGGAGGGATCGAGGTCGATGCGCAGTTCGTCGCTGATGTCGAGGTCGCCGATCTCGCCTTCGGTGCGGGCCGGAACGCCGCCTGCGGGAACGTGATTGGGCCAGACGTGGAAGCCGAGGCAGCCGAGGTTGACCGCCCAGAGGATGTGGGCGAGGTCGGCGGCGACCAGGGCGTCGCTGGCGGTGCCGTTGGGTGTGGAGACCTGCACGGTCTGCAGCCAGTCGGGGACCGATTTCGGGACGCGTTTCTGGAACCAGGATTTGCCGCCGGCGCCGTCGGGATAGCGTTCGAGCAGCACGGGCCGGTTGCCGATGGTGCGCAGCAGTGGTTCGGCGACGACCTGGTAGTAGCGCACGAGGTCGAGTTTGGTTTCGCCGCGTTTGCTGAAATAGATCTTGTCCGGGTTGCTGATGCGGACGGTCACGCCGTCGGCGTCGATGTCGATGGCTTCGCTCACGGCTGGGCCTGCGCTTTCGCGGCGGTGAAGACGTCGGCGAGTTCGGCGGGCGCGACCTCTTCGAGTTGGGCGTAGGTGCACGATTGCGGGGTGCGGTCGTCGCGGAAGCGGACCAGGCGCCCGCCGTGGCGTAATCGCCCGGCCATGAGGTGTTCGTAGCGGACCTCGGCGACGAGTTCGGGTCGCAGTGGTTCCCAGGACAAGTCCTTGCCGCCGGTCCAGCGGCTGATGCCGCCGGGCATCTTGCCTTCGGCCTTGGCTTGTGCGGCGGCGTCGGCCCAGTTGCGCCAGGGATGGTTGTCGAGTGCGCCTTCGCGCAGCGGTGCGAGTTCGTCGACGAGTTGTTTGCGGCGGGCGGCGGTGAAGCTGCTGGCGACGCCGACGTGGTGCAGATGGCCGTCCTCGTCGTAGAGGCCCAGCAGCAGTGAGCCGACGCCCTGGCCGTCCTTGTGCCAGCGGAATCCGGCGACGACGCAGTCGGCGGTGCGTTCGTGTTTGACCTTGACCATGACGCGTTTGTCCTGCATATAGGGCAGATCGCGGGATTTGACCATCACGCCGTCGAAGCCGGCGCCCTCGAATCGGGTGAACCAGTCCTGGGCGGTGTCGGGGTCGGAGGTGACGGGTGTGAGGTGGATGCCCTCGTGCGGGGTGTCGAGGATGGATTCCAGCAGCTGCCGGCGTTCGTGGAAGGGCCTGGTGGTCAGATCCTCGTCGCCGAGGGCGAGCAGGTCGAAGGCGACGAAGCTCGCGGGTGTTTCGACGCTGAGTTTGTTCACTCGTGAGGCCGCGGGGTGCAGGCGGTTCTGCAGGACATCGAAATCGAGGCCGTGTTCGGTGACGACGACGATTTCGCCGTCGAGGACGCATCGCGGTGGTAGCGCCGTGTCCAGCAGCCGCACCACTTCCGGGAAATAGCGGGTGAGTGGCCGGTCGTTGCGGGAACCGAGTTCGATATCGGTGCCGTCACGAAAGACGATGCACCGGAAGCCGTCCCATTTGGGCTCGTAGAGGAGGGTGTCCTCGCGGGGCAGGGCGCCGGCGGATTTGGCCAGCATCGGTTTCACCGGCGGCATGACGGGCAGGTCCACGCGATCCTCCTCGGGTCGGTCTCACCCATGCCGACGGTGCGGGCGGGAGAAATTCATCGCCCGGCACCGTCGTCATGATCGTAGGCCGAGAGCCGCATCCGCGGTCGCGGGACATTCGCCCGGTCCGGTCAGTTCTCCAGCCAGCCGTGCTGGTCGGCGAATTCGGCGAGCCGGTCGCGGATGGTGATGATCTCGCCGGCGGTGAGGGCGGGACTGGCGTCGAGCAGCAATTCGGTGATCAGCCGTTTGTGTTCGGCGGCGGTGAGCTGGCCGGTGCCGCGGCCGCGATGCCGCGGCGGTGCCGGTGTGCCGCCGACCGCGGTCAGGTTGACCGCCTTGGGTCCTCGATCACCCTCGGTGACCTCGAATTCGAATACTCGCCCCTGCCGCAGTTCGTCCTCGTCCAATCCGATGTCGTTCACGTGAACGAATACGTCCGGCCCGCCGTCTTCGGGACGGATGAATCCGAACCCCCGAGAACTGTCGAAGGACACCAATTTCCCGATCGACACCTACACCTGCTCCTCATTGCCGTCCGTGTGCGGTCACTCTATCGGTGCCCCGGAGTGGTTGTCGGTGGAAAGAGCCTTTTGCAGCGAGTTGAATACCGTCAGTCCCTGCCCGACCATTCCGTTGACCAATTCGCCGACGCCGTCGGGTCCGTTGAGGACGGTCAGATTGGCGTTGGACAGGCCGAGCGCGGCCTGTTTGACGATTTCGGGCAGCTGCTCGATCAGCAACTGGTCCAACGCGATCCGGTTGTTGGAGGCCGCGGCCTCGGCCTGGATGCGGGTGCGGTCGGCCTCGGCCTGGGCGAGTACGCGCACGCGTTCGGCTTCGGCTTGGGCGGGTTTGACGACCTCGGCCTGCAGTTGCTGTTCGCGCAGCTGTGCTTCCTTGCGGGCGCGTTCGGCCTGGGCGGTGAGCACTTCCTGCAGGGCGATGGCTTCGGCGAGGGGGCCGGCCTGACTGGCCTCGGCTTTGGCCTTGTCGATATCGCGCTGGTATTCGGCCTGCAGAATCGCGGTCTGGCGTTGATATTCCGCCTGTTTGCGCAGCGATTCCTGTTCGGCTTGGGCGGCGAGCTGGGCGGCGGCGGCCTGAGCGATCTGGGCGTCGCGCTGAACGGCGGCGTTGTGCGGTGCGGCGAGGGCGGCGATGTAGCCGAGTCCGCCGTCGTCGATGGACTGGATCTGGAACGAGTCGACCCACAGTCCGATATTGCTCATCTCCACCTTGGAGGCGACCAGGACCTCGTCGGCGAGTTTCTGGCGTTCGCGGATGATCTCCTCGACGGTCATGGAACCGACGATGGAGCGCAGATGGCCGGAGAAGATGCGCCCGGTCAGCACCGACATCTCGCGTTCCTGTTCGGACAGGAATCGTTGTGCGGCGTTGACCACGGACTGGGTGTCGTTGGCGACCTTGAAGGCGATGACCGCGCGCACGTCGAGCTGGATGGCCTGACGGGTGACGCAGCGTTCCTGGATCTCGGATTCGAACATCGCCAGCGATAGGTAGCTGACCTTGCGGAAGAACGGCATCACCCAGGCGCCGTGGCCGGTGATGACGCGGAAGGGGGCGTTGTCCTTGGCGCGGCCGCCGCTGATCAGCATGGCCTCGTCGGGATCGGGCACGTGATAGCCCAGCACTGGTGTCTCCCTTGTTATTTCGTTGTATCCCCACCCGGTCCGACATCCAGCGGGATCCACTCGACGACATCGACGATCCGGCCGGGATGCACCTCGACCACGAGTACGGTGGTGCCGGCATCCAAGGGTTCGGTGGATCGCGCGATGTACAGCTCGGTGCCCCCTCTGATCGCGACCAGGACCTCCCCGAGCATGCCTGCGCGCCGGATCGGCGATGTGAGCCTACCGGTCGAACCGAGTACCGGGTCTTCTATCGCGGGGAACTCCTTGCCGGACAACGAATGAACGGATGGAGACCAATGTAGTGCGCGCGCCGGGACCGCGCCGCGGGCGGCAAGATAACGGTGGGAACGGGCGAATCGGACGCGAAAAGTCGGAGGTTTCGATATGGCCTCCCCTGGGAACGGGGGCTGGTCAAGCGATCGGTCACCTGGCAGGCTGAAGCGGTGACCTCTCCTCCGGATATTCCTGCGGCGACGTCGGATCCCGCTTCCGACACACTCGATGCCGCGGTGTTCAAGGTAGCCGGTGTGGTCGTGCTCGGCGCGATCATGTCGATCCTGGACGTGACCGTCGTAACCGTCGCACTGCCGACGTTCCAGCACGAATTCGACACCAGCTACGCCATCGCGGCCTGGACGATGACCGGCTACACCCTGGCCCTGGCCAGCGTGATCCCGCTGACGGGCTGGGCTGCCGACCGATTCGGCACCAAACGTCTCTACATCCTGGCGCTGACGTTCTTCATTCTCGGCTCGGTGCTGTGTTCCACGGCCTGGAACATCGAGTCGCTCATCGCCTTCCGCGTGGTGCAGGGCCTCGGCGGCGGCATGCTGATGCCACTGGGTATGACGATCATGACCCACGCGGCCGGACCGCAGCGGATCGGCCGCGTGATGGCGGTCCTCGGTGTGCCGATGCTGCTGGGGCCGATTCTCGGGCCCATTCTCGGTGGCTGGCTGATCGGCAGTTTCAGCTGGCACTGGATCTTCCTGATCAACCTGCCCGTGGGTGTGGTGGCGTTGATCCTGGCGGTCGTGGTGCTGCCGTCGGACCGGCCCGAACCCTCGGAATCGTTCGACTTCCTCGGGATGCTGCTCGCGTCACCGGGGTTGGCGCTGTTCCTGTTCGGTGTGTCCTCGATTCCCGAACAGCACACGGTGGCCTCGGCGCGGGTGCTGGTGCCGGCCGCGATCGGCCTGGTGCTGATGGTCGGTTTCGTCTTCCACGCGCTGCGCACCGAACATCCGCTGATCGATCTGCATCTGTTCCGCAATCGCCAGCTGACCTTCGCCGTACTGACCGCGGTGTTCTTCGCGGTGGCGTTCTTCGGCTCCGGCCTGCTGCTGCCCAGCTATCTGCAGCAGGTGCAGGGTAAGTCGACACTGGTGACCGGATTGCTCATCGCACCACAGGGTCTGGGCGCGATGGTCACGATGCCTATCGGCGGCAAGCTGGTCGACAAGATCGGCCCCGGCAAGGTGGTGATGAGCGGTCTGGCCGTCATCGCGGTGAGCATGCTGTTCTTCACCCAGCTCTCGGCCGACACCTCGCTGCCGCTGATGTGTGTGGCGTTGTTCGTGATGGGGCTGGGCATGGGCTGCACGATGATGCCGACCATGACCGCCGCGATCCAGACGCTGACCCACGCACAGGTGGCCCGGGGTTCGACGCTGATGAACATCGTCAACCAGGCGGCCGGTTCGATCGGCACGGCGACCATGTCGGTGCTGCTGACCAACATGCTGGAGAACAAACCGCTGGCGCAGGCGGCGATCGGATCGCAGTTCGATCCGACCATCGCGCAGAAGGTGCCGCCCGAGCAACTCGACACCGGCTTCGACCAAGCGGCGACCGCCTACGCGCACACCTACATCGTCGCCCTGGTGCTGGTTCTGGTGACGCTGATCCCGGCGGCGTTCCTGCCGCGCTCCAAACCGAAACTGCCCCAGGAAGATGCCGACGCACCGGTGCTGATGGGGCACTGACCGGCGAGGGCCGCCGAGCCCTCGTTCGCCCACCGCGTTGGTGCACCGGATGCACGAACGCACCGCATGCCGTCCGGGCGTGACCTTCGGGTCCGCCCGGGCGGCATGCGTCGTTTCCGCGCTGTAGCCCGAGGCGTCTCGACACTGGTCGCTGCTGAATTGCTGCCAACGTTCCGGTGACAGTTGGATCACTTTGGATGAACCCGTGGCGTTTCGAGTTGTACGTTTGAATTCCCAGTTCAAATGCACTGACGAGCGGGTGAACGAAAGGGGCGGTCATGCCGTTGCGCAAGAGTTTGCTGGGATCGCGAACCGAATCGGTGAGTACGAAAACCGCCACGCCCGTTCGCGCCTCACTGACCCCGGAAGCGTTGACCACCGGCGGCCTGCTGCTCACCGGCGCCGGACTCGCCCTGCTCGGTCCGTTGCTCGCGGCGATGCTGATCCGCGCGAGCGGGGCGGGCCGCACCGACGCGGCGGCGACGACACCGCTGGTCCTGGCGATGCTCGCCGTGATCATCGCTGTGGCGGGCGGATTCGCCCTGTTCGTCTCGGCGTGGCGGCGGGCCCACACTCCGGCCCCGGGGCGGGTGCGCAGCGTCGCCGCGGTGCGGACGAAATCCCTGCGTTCCGAATTCGACAGTGGCGGTGGGCTATGAGTATCGCCGATATCGAACGGGCCCGGCCCGATCGGCTGCGGTGCCGGCAACTGCGGATGCGGGCCGTGGTCGTGAACGAGTCCGGTTGCCGGGACGCGACCGAGGTGCTGCTGGAACGGGCGTATCGCCGCTGGTCGGGTCGCCCGGACTGCGATCATTTCCCGCCTGTGCAGCGCTGGCGCGCCGTCGAGCCGGGGTATCTGGACGGCGCCGAGTTGCTGCCCGGCTCGCTGATCTGCGCCGCGGCGGCGGGCCATCGTCCGCGTATTCGTGATTTGTCGCTGGGAGTGCAGGCCGCACTCGTACTGCATTCGGGATGTCCGGCGCTGGTCGAGGAGACGGCTCTGCCGGGCTCGGGCCGCGCGGTGCTCGCGTCGGGGCCGCGGCTAGGTCTGCTCGTCTCGGTCTACGGTTTGCCCGAGGACGATATGACGCTGGCCGAAAGCGTGCTGGCCGGATACGTGGGGCTGGGCGCGCTGGAAGTGGTGGAACGGTTCTCCCGGTGGCTGCCCGACAATGCCTTGCGCCCAACGGTATCGGTCCCCGCGCGTGCCGTGGGGACCGATCCGCGTGCCGTGGCGTGACCGCCCTCAGCTCGCCTGGGCCGGTTCGGGTTGCGCAGCCGGTTGCGCCGCGCGGTGTCGCAGCAGGATCAGGCCCAGCAGGGCGGCCGCGAGACTGAAACCGGCGCTGATCCATGCTCCGTAGGACATGGCGGTGGTGAACGCCGACTTGGCTGGTTCGCCGAAGCCGAGGGCGAAGGCGTTGCCGATGTTCTCGCGCGCCGCGTCGGGGGCATCGGCGGGCATGTGCGAGGTGAACACGCCCGCCAGCACACTGCCGAGCACCGCGATGCTGACCGCCATTCCGACCTGCTGGATGGTGTCGTTCATCGCCGAGCCGACACCGGCGTGTTCGAGCGGGATCGCGCTCATGATCGCGGCATAGGCCGCGGGACCGGCCAGACCGCCGCCGATACCCATCACCAGCATGGAGGCCAGCACCCACGCGTAGCTGTCGGCGTTGGCGAGGATGACGAAAGCCCCCGCCATCACCGCCAAGCCCACGACGATCAGGGTCTTGTTGCTCAGCGTCTTGCCGAGCGTGGCGCCCAGTCCGTTGCACACCGTCGCGGCCACGGCGTACGGCAGCAGTGCCAGCCCGGCTTTCATCGGGCCGTATCCGAGGACGAACTGCAGGTACTGGGTGAGCATCAGCATCACCGCGCCCATGCCGAACACCATCAGCAGCAGCGTCAGGCAGGTGCCGGTGAAGTCGCGATTGCGGAACACCGCCAGCGGCAGCATCGGATGCGGGGAGCGGTATTCCCAGTAGGTGAATCCGGCCGCGGCCACCACCGCGAGTGCGATGACGGGGATGTTCCATTCGCGTTCGATGATCACGTAGACGGTCGCGGTGAGCGCCGCGATCGACAGCAGCACCCCGACCAGGTCGACGGGGCGTTGCTGCCCGTAGGTTTCGGGCATCAGTACCACCGCGGCGATGATCGCGACGATCGCGACGGGGATGTTGAGCAGGAAGACCGACCCCCACCAGAAGTGCTGCAGCAGAAAGCCGCCCATGGTGGGGCCGAGCACGATGCCGACCATGGACACCGTGGACCAGCCGGCCATCGCCTTGCGGCGTTCGTCCTCCTCGAAGGTCGTCATCAGGATCGACAGTGTCGAGGGCATGAGCAGCGATCCGCCGACGCCCATGGCGGCGCGGGCGGCGATCACCTGCCACGGTTCGTCGGCCAGGACGGCCAGCAGTGACGCCGCGCCGAATACCGCGAGTCCGGTGATGAGCATGCGGCGGCGGCCGAACCGGTCGGACAGGCTGCCGGCGGTGAGCAGGAGTCCGGCGAAGACGAGGACGTAGGCGTCGAGGATCCACTGGATGTCGGAGGGGCTCGCGCCCAGTTCCCGGATCAGTGACGGAATGGCCAGGTTGAGGACGGTGCCGTCGATCATCAGCACCAGCAGGGACAGGCAGAGCACGCCCAGGATCCACCAGCGGCGGGGATCGCGCGGGGTCGTCTCCGCGGGTTCTCGTACAGTGTTCGATTCCACTCGAGCAGCGTACGATAAACTCGAACAGTGTGCGAGGCAATTACAGTGGTGCCGTGACCAAACCGTTCAGCTCGGTGTGGACGCGGCAGGCCCGCCCGCCCAGGAGGTCGGGGCTGACCCGCGAACAGATCGTCGCGGCTACTGTGGAACTGCTCGATGCCGACGGCCTCGAGGCGCTGAGCATGCGCAAACTCGGCGCCCGCCTCAATGCCGGCGCGACCAGTCTCTACTGGTATGTGGCCAACAAGGACGAACTGCTGGAATTGGCGCTCGACGAGGTCTGGGGCCTGGTCAAGATCCCCGATCCCGACCGCACGAGCTGGCGGGAGGTGTTCACCACCTTCGCCTACAGCCTGCGCGCCACGATCCGCTCCCATCCGTGGGCGGCGAGTCTGCTCGGGCAGCTGCCCAGTGTCGGCCCCAACGCCTTCGCGCTCACCGACCGGCTGCGCCGCACCTGCCTGCGGGCCGGATTCGACGGCACCGACGTCTATCTGGCCAGCGCCCTGGTGATGAGTTTCATTCTGGGACAGGTGATTCCGGAGTTGACGTACCGCAAGGCCGTCGGCGGTGAGGTCGACCACCAATCGGTGCTCGCCTCGATGGACCAGCTGGCCGCGGACTACCCGCAACTGCGAGCCGACTACCGCGACGCGCTACCGCAGGATCCGGAAGTCGCGCGAGCGCTCGCATTCGACTTCGGGCTGGTCTGTGTCCTGGACGGGATGGCCGCGCGCCTGGGTGAGGCACCCACGGCCGATCTGGGCCGCCCCGGCCCGGCACCGGATACCGAGCAGCCGCACCCCGGCACTCAGCGGCGCACCCGATAACGCAGGTGGGTGACCCGGCTGCCCGCCACGACGACCGGATCCTCCAGCAGCTGCGGTGCGGCGCCGAGATGATCGAACATCGGTGTGCCGCCGCCCAGCAGCACCGGCACCAGATCGATCCAGATCTCGTCGAGCAGTCCGGCCTCGAGCGCCTGGCGCGCCATCGTGCCGCCGTTGACGCCCACCGCCCGGCCGCCGGCGAGGAGGGCGGCGCGCTCGACGGCGGCCTCGATACCGTCGGTGACGAAGGTGAACGGCGCCCCGGGATGGGAGTCGATCCATTCCTGCGGAATGTGGTGGGTGACAACGACTATCGGCCGGTCGAACGGATGCACGCCGCCCCAGCCGTCGGTGAGGTCGAACAGCCGGCGCCCGACCACGAACACGCCGACCGCGTCGAGGTAGGCGCTGACATGGTCGTAGTCGACGTCGGTCAGCGAGAACCGCACCTCCGGATGGGTACTGGGGTAGGTTCGGTCGCCGGCCTCGTACCACGCGAACAGATGCTCGAATCCGGACTCGTCCGGCCCGGCGATATATCCGTCGAGGGACATGCTCGCCCCGCACACCACTGTCGCCATCTGTTCGCTCCTTCGGCTCTCGCGCCGGACCCGGCTCTCACCGAGACAGACGGCAGCCGCGCCCGGAAATCATCGGCGCCGGGGCGGGAGTCAGTCGCGATACATCGACCGGTAGGCCCCGATCACCGCGACCAGATGGTTCACCACCTGCTCGCGGTCGGCGCGCAGGGAGCCGTTGAGCCAGGCCGCGAACAGTCCGGCATTGCCCGAGGCCATGGTGACCGCCGCCATCCGCCGCCGCATCGGATCGCCGATATCGGTGAACAGGTGATCCTGGATGAGCCGGGTGAACGTCGGCATCACCGCGATGGTGGTCTGGCCCAATCCGGTGCTCGAATACGGTTCGACCAGAAACAGCCGCGATTTGCGGGGATCGGCCAGGACCTTGTCGACCAGCACCGTCGCCAGTTCGCGGTCGCGGTCGGGGTCGGCGGCCGCGGCGAAGGAGGTCATCGGTTCGCGGAAGTCGTCGGCGACCTGCCGGTAGAGCACGTCGAGCAGATCGTCGCGGCCGGTGAAGCTTTCGTAGAAGTAGCGGTCGGTCAGGCCCGCGCGCCGGCACACCGCGCGCATGGTGACCGCGCCCGCGCCGGCCTCGCCGATCAGGTCCAACGCGGCCTCCAGCAACGCGGTCCGGCGCGCCTCGCGGCGTTCGGTGAGCGTGGTACCACCCCAGATGCGGGTGTCGTTGTCGGCGGAGTCCTGACCTGTTCGCACGTTCCCGAGCCTAACGGGTGGGTTCAGCCCAGGATTTCGTCGACATAACACCAGCGCCATTTCTCGCCGGGCTCCACGCTGCGCATCACCGGATGCGTCGTGGCGTGGAAGTGCTTGGTGGCGTGATTGCCGACCGAGGAATCGCAGCAGGCGATATGCCCGCAGGTCAGGCACATGCGCAGATGCACCCACGTCAGCCCCTCGGCGACGCATTCGGAACAGTAGTCCGGGTGGTCGGGGGTGTGGGTGTGCGGGGCGGCGACGAGATGTTCGCAGCCGCCGGAGACCGGGGCCGCGAGCGGACCGGCGGCCTCGTCATCGTCGGCCTCGCTGATCCGGTCGATCGTGGACTCTTCCAGATCGATCGTGGTCATCACCTGCTCGAGGACTTCGTGATCGATACCGCCGCCGTCGCGGGCGCGCAGCACCGCCTCGCGTTCGGCGTGCAGCATCACCAGGCGCAGCCGCCGGTATTCGCCGCTCGGGGTGACGCGCACCGATTCCGCGCGCCCGAGTTGCTCCCACGCCGCGTGGGTGCGCCGCGCGACCCGGTCGCGCAGGCTCGCCACCACCTCGGGTGGGGTTTCGGGGGCGACCGCGTCGTCGAGGGCCTCGAGTCCGGCGGCGGTGGCCTGCTGCAGCAGCGCGGCCTCCTGCAGGGCGTCCTCGGCGCGGCTGGGACCGCGCAGTTGCAGCAGCCGCACCAGCGCGGGCAGCGAAATACCTTGCAGCAGTAGCGTTCCGCCGACCACGACGAGGGCGAGCAGTTTCAGTGTCGCCAGCTGCGGGGTGTCGTCGGGCAGCAGGGTGGCCGCGGCGAGGGTGACCACGCCGCGCATCCCGGCCCACGCCACCACCGCGGGACCGGTCCACGCCGGTTTGGGATTGCCGCGGGGGCGGCTTTCGACGAACCACGAGAAGTAGGTGGCGGGGAAAACCCAGATCGGGCGCACCACGATGACGGTGACCAGCACCGCGAGGGCGGTGAACACGATGGTGGCGTGGTCGAGCCCGCTGTTCCAGGCGTCGTCGACGATATGGCGCACCTGCAGGCCGATCAGCAGGAATACCGCGCTCTCCAACAGGAATTGGATCGTGCGCCAGTTGGTGCGCTCGGCGACGCGCGAGGCCGCCGACTGCCACACCGGGGCACCCTGGCCCAGGATCAGACCGCACACCACCACCGCGATCACCCCGGAGGCGTGCGCGGCCTCGGCGGGCAGATAGGCCGCGAACGGCGCCAGCAGCGACACACCCGTGTCCAGCACCGGATCGGTGATGCGGCGTCGCACCAACACCAGCACCGCGGCCGCGGCGATGCCGATCACCGCGCCGCCGGCGGCCGCGTAGACGAAGTCGCCGCCGGCCTGCCACACGCTGAAACTGCCCGCCATCGCCGCGATCGCGGTGCGCAACGCCACCAGCGCGGTGGCGTCGTTGAACAGCGATTCGCCCTCGAGCAGGGTGACGATGCGCCGCGGCATCCCGACCCGGCGGGCCACCGCGATGGCGGCCACCGCGTCCGGCGGCGCGACGATCGCGCCGAGGGCGACCGCGGCCGCGAACGGCACCGGCAGCAGTCGCCACACCACCGCCGCGACCGCGAAGGTGGTGGCCAGTACCAGCCCGACCGAGAGCAGGGTGATCGAGACCTTCTTCGGTTTGAATTCCAGCAGCGAGGTGCTGATCGAGGCCGTGTACAGCAGCGGTGGAAGCAGGCCCAGCAGCACCCACTCCGGATCGATATCGATCTGCGGGACGAACGGCAGGTAGGAGGCGACGACCCCGGCGACGGTGAGCAGCAGCGGTTCGGCCATGCCGATCCGGCGGGCCAGCGCCGCCAGCGCGACCGCCACGGCGAGCACGGCCACAACCCCGAACGCGATATGCACCCGCCCATCGTGCCAGTTACGCCTGGTCGCACGCGCATCCGGGCACCGGGGACGATCCGGGCGGGTGCGGCCGGTCGGCGCGCGGCGGCGGGGATCCGCATACTGGACACGATGAATGCGCTGCGGACCGGGATGTCGTCGGGACCGATCGTGCGCGGTCGGCCGCGGCGTACGGAATTGACGTTGTGTGCCGCGGCGGTGGTCGTGGTGGGGATCGCGGCGTGGATCATGTCCGCGGCCGCGGGGGGTGACGACGGCCGATCGCTGCAGTGGTCGTTGCTGGTGTTCGCGGCGTTGACGCTGCTGGCGCACCTGGCGGTCCGGCAGTTCGCCGGCAACGCCGACCCGGTGATCCTGCCGTGCGTGGTGTTGCTCAACGGGCTCGGGCTGGTGTTGATCGACCGGCTCGACCGGGCCGAGGCCGCGAGCGCCGCCGCCAAGGGGACGGCCGCGCCCTCTTCGGACGCCGCGCACCAATTGATCTGGACCGCAGCCGGTATCGCGTTGTTCGCGCTCGTGCTGGTGGTGGTGCGCAATCACACGCAGCCTGCGCGCTACGCCTACACGTGCGGGCTGGCGGGTGTGGTGGCATTGCTGATTCCGGCGGTGCTGCCCGCTCGCTTCAGCGAGGTCAACGGCGGTAAGAGCTGGATCCTGTTCTCCGGGTTCTCGATTCAGCCCGGCGAATTCGCCAAGGTGCTGCTGCTGATCTTCGTGGCGGCGTTCCTGGTGGCCAACCGCGATCTGTTCGGCGCGGCCGGGCGGCGGGTGCTGGGTTTCACGGTGCCGCGACTGCGTGATCTGGGGCCGCTGCTGGTGGTGACGTTCGTGTCGGTGCTGGTGCTGGTGTACGAGAAGAACCTGGGGTTCTCGCTGCTGGTGTTCGGCACGGTGCTGGCGATGGTGTACATCGCGACCGGGCGGGCGTCGTGGCTGCTGATCGGGGTGGCGATGTTCGCCGTCGGCGCGGTGGTCGCCTATCACCTGTTCGCGCACGTGCGGGTGCGGGTGCGGGTCTGGGAGGATCCGATGGCCACCTATTACACCAACGGCTATCAGATCGCGCAGGGGTTGTTCGGGCTGGGAACCGGCGGGCTGTGGGGGACCGGGCTCGGGGCGGGCCGGCCGCAGGAGGTGCCGTTCGCCAAAACCGACTTCATCATCTCCACCATCGGTGAGGAGTTGGGGTTGTTCGGGCTGACGGCGGTGATTCTGCTGTTCGGGGTGATCACCGTGCGCGGCTTCGCGGCGGCTCTGGCCACGCGGGACGCGTTCGGGAAACTGCTGGGCGGCGGGCTCGCGTTCTCGGTGGGCTGGCAGTTGTTCGTCGTCGTGGGCGGTGTGACGAAGCTGATTCCACTGACCGGACTGACCACGCCGTTCATGTCCTACGGCGGATCGTCGCTGCTGGCCAATTATGTGATCGTGGCACTGCTGATCCGCATCTCCCACGACGGGCGCACCCAGGCCGCACCGGCCGCGCCCCCACCGGCGCCGATCGCCGAGGCCATGACCGAACACATCCGCCGACCGCGCTCACGCTGACAACCGTTGCGCCGCAACGACTCGCGGCGCACGCTCACCGTGCTCGGCGGACGAGGTTGTCCGGAAGCCGGCCGGTGAGGAACCGCTCGATCTGGGTGGCGGCCACCGCGTAGGCGCGGATCGTGCTGCCGGTGCCGGCGACATGCGGGGTGAGAAACAGCCCCGGCGCACCCACAGCGGATGATCCGGCGGCAGCGGTTCGGGATCGGTGACATCGAGCGCGGCGCTCAACCGATGCGAATACAGCTCGGCGACAAGGGCTTCGGTGTCGACCACCCGCCCGTGCGAGACGTTCACCAGAATCGCGCAGTCGGGCATGCGGGCCAGCATCGAGGCGTCGGCCAGTCTGCGGGTGCGGGCGGTCGACGCCACCGCGAGCACCACGATGTCGTGGTGAGGGAGCAGTGCGGGTAGCTCGTCGACCGGATACACGCGCGCCCGCGCGGTACTCGCCACCACCGTCACGGGAGTCCGGAAGGGCGCCAGCGCGCGAGCCAGGGCATCGGCGAGATCGCCGGCGCCGACGATGAGCACCTTCTTCCCGTACAGGGTGTCAGTGGGGCGGGTGGCCCAGCGGTGTTCCTGCCGGGCACGGGCGAAGACCGGGAAGTCGCGGCACAGCGTGATCAACGCTCCCAGAACCCATTCGGCCACC
This sequence comes from Nocardia sp. 852002-20019_SCH5090214, assembly GCF_001665865.1. NCBI lineage: Bacteria > Bacillati > Actinomycetota > Actinomycetes > Mycobacteriales > Nocardiaceae > Nocardia > Nocardia sp. 852002-20019_SCH5090214. Next base: position 33,942 of record NZ_LZMK01000340.1, read on the forward strand.
CCGGCGTCGTGCGCGCCGCGCGCATACGACAGCAGCACCCCTTCGGGCATTGCGCCCGCCCAGCCGTCGGCGCTCAGATCGCCGGTGGCGCTGCCCTTTCCAGCTCGAACCCGGCATCGCGCCAGGCGACGATGCCGCCCGCGAGGCTTGCCGCCTCGTAGCCCGCACGAGCGGCCGTGGCGGCGAAGCGGCGGGACAGATCACCCACCGGGCAGACGAAAACCACCGGGCGCGAACGGGAGAACGGCACCCCGTGGGCGAACATGTCGTCCAGCTGGTCGTCGCGAATATTGATCGCGCCCGGGATGTGCCCGATCCGGTAGGCCATCGCGCCGCGGGTGTCGACGATCGTCGGGCGGCTGGTGGCGTCGAGTTCGCGCAACTGGTCCGCCGACAGTTCGCGGACGGTGTGCAGTTCCGCGTCGGTGGGCGCCGCCACAGCCGAACCCGTGCGGCCGAACAGGTCCGGGCGGCGTTTCTTGATGTAGGACAGATACGGTTCGATGCGGTCACACACGATCAGCACCGCCACGATCGGCGTCGGCCGCGGCGGCAGCTCGCGCAACACCTCCAGCGCGGCGGCGTATCCGGCGCCGCTGGTGGGGCCGGCGAGAATGCCGTAGCCGGTGGCCAATTCGAGGGTGGCCTCGATCGCCCGGGTTGCGTCGATCGTCACGATCCGGTCGTAGAACTCCGGCTGGAACAGCCCCACATCCCACATCTCGGTTTCCGACCGGATGCCGGGAATGAAGTCACCGCGCTGCGACACGACCGCGATCGTGCGCAGGTCCGGATGGTGTTTGCGCAGATAGGTGGCGGTGCCGCGGGTGGAACCGGTGGTGCCGAGTCCGCCGATGAGATAGTCGGCGCCCAGTCCGGCGGAGGCCAGATCCTCGTGGATCTCGCGCCCGGTGCCGTGATAGTGGGCGTCGATGTTCTTCTCGTTGGTGTACTGCGACGGATGATGGTAGGCGCCGGGACTTTTCGCCATCATCGTCTCGATCACCGAATACACGTCGTTGGGTGTGGTCGGATCCGGGCATTCCGACAGTCCCGGCAGCTCCTCGATCCGCGTGCCGAACAGCTGCAGCAGATCGCGCACCTCGTCGACCTTGATCCGGTTGGTCACCGCGTGCAGGCCCACACCGTGGCGGGCACCCAGCAGCCGCAACGCCTTGGCGGTGTTGCCGCTGGAGGCCTCGATGAGTGTCTGCCCGCGTGCGGTGATCTCGTCGAGCTCGTCGCGGATCATGCCCCAGGCGACGCGGTCCTTCACCGAACCGAACGGGTTGTAGAACTCGAGTTTGGCATACAGTTGCACCCCGGGCAGCCGGTGCACGGCCGGGTCCAGGCGCAGCAGGGGCGTGTCACCGATCAGATCGGTGATGTCGTCGTAGCGCATCACGGCCTCCCGGGGCGGTATTCGGCGTCGGGCACCACGTGGAAGCCGTCGTCGCGGTAGTCGACGGCCAATTTCGGCGGCAGGGGATGCATCGATGCGCGCGCTGCCGACAAATCCATGTGATAGGCGCCGGTATTCGGGAAGACCAGCAGATCACCGGGCTGCGGCAGCCGCGGCAACCACACCTTGTGATTGCTGATCAGATCGCGTTCCAGGCACAGGTGCCCGCCGATGTACACCCCGACCGGCCCGCCGGGATCCTTGACAGGGCGGTCGCCGGATTCGGGTCCGGGCAGCAGCAGCGGATCCACCATCACCTCCTGGTCGGCGGGCGTGATCGTGTCACGCCCGATATCGACGGTCACCACCGTGCTGCCGTCGGCCGTGCGCTTGACGAATTCCACTCCCGCCACCGTGATCCCGGCATGATCGGCCAGCGCCTTCCCCGGTTCGCACCACAGTTCCAGCAGGTTGTCGGCGAGTACCCGGGCCAGCGGTTGCCCGCCGTGGGCGGCCAGTGGCGCGCCGAGCAGGTCGTCGAGCATCCGTGGCCCCGGCATCGTGTTGGCGTATTTGTGGAAGATCGGGATGCCGTGCGCGCCGGTGTCGTCGATCGTGTATCCGAAGGTGTTGCCGGCCCAGCTCATCGGCTCCCCGCGCCCGACGAGCGAATCCCGCAGCGCCAGCGCGTAGCGGTCGAACCGGTCGGCGTCGGCGGTGAACACCTGCCGGAACCCGCCGCCGATATCGAGCACCGTGGGGGCCAGGCCGTGGGCATAGGCGCGTTCGATCCAGTCCAGGCACGCCTCCACCGCCCGCACCCGTTCACCGATATCTCCGGAATCGAGGTGAAAGGCGAAGCCGCGCAATATGATCCGGTCTCGGCTCGCGGCCAGTAACGCCAGTTGTTCGGCCACCTCGTCGGGGCCGATGCCGAATCGGCTCACCGCCGGCTGTCCGCCGGGGACGGGGAAGCCGCTCAGCCGCAACAGCACCGGGATCGGCGCGGACGAGGTGGCCAGGCCGGCCAGCTCGCGCAATTCCCACGGATTGTCCACGTTCACCGTCGCACCGGAACCGGCGAGTGCGGTGAGCAATCGCCTGCCCTTCGGTCCGGTCACCTCGATATCGTCGGGCGCGAAACCCACCTCGCGGGCCGCGGCGAGTTCCTGCGCCGAGGCCACGTCGACGCCGATACCGGCTCGGTGCGCGGTCGCCAGTAACGCTCTCGAATGATTCACCTTGTGCGCGTAGCAGATCCGATGCCGTAGCCGATGCCGCACCGGTACGGCCCGCAGTCGTCGCAGATTGTCGAGATAGACCTGCGGGAACAGCAGATGCGCGGGTGTGCCGAACCGGGCGACGGCCGCGGTGAGGGCGTGCGGGCAGTCGAGGTAGGCGCGGACCAGGGGATGCAGCAGCGCCGGTAACGCGGGCGGTGCGCTCATCCCGCCGGGTCCGGGGCCGCGAGGGTCGGATTGTAACCGCTGTCGCGCAACGCTTCGAAGGCTCGGTGCCGGTTGCGGGCGCTGCGGAATTCGGCGCGCACCCGCTTGCTGATCAGATCGATCTCGCGCACCGCGATCTGCATCGATTCCAGCACGCCGCCGATGGTGCGCACACAATGTTTGCAGTTCATATCCGGCACATAGAACAGATGCTCTGCCGTTCCCGCGAGATCGCCTGTGGCATCGGCTGTTTCGACGATGTCGAGTCCGGCCACGGTGTGGGTGAACAGGTCCACGAACCGATCGACCACCTCGGGCAGCAGACTGTAGTGTTCGCCGTCGATGCGATGCGGCATCGCCGCCAGGCACGACGGGCGCACGCCCGCCGGCAGCAGTGCGTATTGGCGTGAGATGAGGTCGAGTTCGTCGTGATACTTGCCGATGGCCGCCTCCACCGACAGGTTTTCCTCGGTCGTGGCGCGCCGCATCACGGTGTGCGCGTCGTGGATGGTGGCGTCCTTCATCGCGCGCAGGGTGGCGATGGTGTCGGCGGTGTAGCGGACGGTGCCGTCGGGCTGGGTGTCGAAGGCGGCCGCGATCATGCCGCGCCGATAGCTGGAGGCCTGCTGCTCCCAGTACCAGCGGGTGGCGACCGCGGCGAAAATGCCGGAATCGCGCAGCCCGCGGGCGAATTCGGTAGCGGTCCGGTACGGAGTCGCGGCGGCGAGCAGCGCGTGCTGTGCCAGTGCCCGGCCGGTGGCTTCGATACCGACGCGGAAGATGTCGATCGGATCCTGATCGGTGGTGGTCGCGCCCAGCACCGCGCGATCGTGCGGGGTGAGCGCGGCGATCCGTTCGGCCAGTGCGGTATCGGCCTCGAGGCTGTGCCACAGGGCCAGCACGGTTTCGCGGACCGCGACCGGCACGATCGGCCCGAGACCACCGGCGCGAACGTGGCCGGTATTGGGTATGCCGTCGCTGTCGGTCCACACCACCCGATGGGTGGCGCTGGTGACCTGATCGGCACGGCACGGGCGCATGAACGATTCCAGATACATCCGCTGCGACAGCGTCAGGTGGCTGCCCGGCTCGGGTCGCACCGGCGTGCGGGTCACCGCGATGGTGCGCGCCGCCGTGGGTGCGGCGGTGGTGAACAGGCCGGGACGGGCCAGTTCGGCGAGAATCCGGGACGCGCTGCGGCGGTCGTAATCCGCTGCGTTGCTTTCGGGTGCGCTGCCGGCGTCGGACCCGGACTCCGGTTCGGGGGCGGCGGTGGAGACGGCTGCGGCGGTTTCGCGGTGTGTGGTCATCGGACCTCCGTGGCGATGGTGGTGAGGCAACCGAGGAAACGGTCGATCTCCTCGGCCGTGGTGTAGACGTGAGTACTCACACGCACCGAATCAGCCTCGGCCGCAACCATTTCGGCGTCGTCGCTCGCGGTGCCGGTGGGGACGCAGTGCGCGCCGGTGCGCACCAGGAAACCCAGTTCCGCGAGCACGAAGCCGAGATCGGTGGCGGTGATCCCGTCGAGGGTGAACGACACGATGCCGTACCCGGTGTCGCAGGGGGCGTGGCCGGGGCCGGGCAGCAGGCGCAGCCCGGGTAGTGCGCGCATGCCGTCGAGGAGGCGGCGGGTCAGCATCCGGTTGTGCCGTTCGACGGTGTCGATGCCGATCGAGTCGAGTACCCGCAGGGCGGCGCCGAGAGCGAGGATGCCCGGGATGTTGTGGGTTCCGCCTTCGAGTCGATGCGGCATCCGAGCCGGCAGCAGCGCCGAATCGCGCACGCTGACACCGGAGTTGCCGCCCGGCAGGAACGGGCTCAGCTGGTCGTGGATGCGGCGGTGGCAGAACAGCACCCCCGTGCCGGGCGCGGCGAACATCTTGTGCGCCGACAGCACCGCGAAATCCGCGCCCAGCTCACGCACATCGATCGGGATGTGCCCGGCGCTCTGGCTGCAGTCGAAACACACGGCCACCCGTGGGTCGATGCGGCCGCGCAGCTCCTCGAGAGTGGTGCGCGCGCCGTAGACGTGGTGCAGATGGCTGAGGGTCACCAGCCGGGTGCGCGGCCCGAGTTTGGCGGCGATGTCGTCGATATCGGCCTCGCCCAGTGCGGTGGTCCGATAGGGGACCAGCCGCACCCGGCGGCCGAAGTGGGCGAGTGTGGCCCGCAGCTGCAGCCACGGATACACGTTGGAGGCGTGATCGCGTGGGCTGTAGAGGATTTCGTCGCCGTCGGCGAGGGTGGTCAGCCCCCAGGCGAGGGCGACCGCGTTGAGGCCGGCCGTGGCGCCCGCGGTGAACACCACCTCGTCCGGCTCGGCGTGCAGGAAGCGGGCGGTATCGGCGCGGACCTGTTCGATCGCGCGCGTCAGCGTCGTCGCCCACGGGTAGGTGCCACGGCCGGAATTGGCGGTGTGGCGGCGGTGATAGCCCTCGATCGCCTCGATCACCGGCAGCGGTTTCTGCGTGGTCGCGGCGCTGTCCAGATAGACCGGTCCGTCGCCGGTGAGCGCGGGGAAGAGATCGCGGACGGCCGCCGGGGCGGTGGCCTCGCCGACCGGGCGGCAAGGCGAACACGCAGGGGGTGAGGGGATCCGGACGATGGAGTGCGCGGGAGTGGGTGCGGAGGCCGGGGCGCTCGCCGGGTGGGCGTGCGCGGGCCGAGGGATCGGCGACCGCAACGTGACGCTCCCTTCGGCTCGTACGCTGGCGACCACATCCACGATACCTATCGCCGCGGTCTCCTTCGAAGCCGGTCGCGGACAACGCTTTTCACCGGTCGATCGTCCAGAACCGCGAATCGTGGCCGGAGCAGGCCGGTTTCGCGATCAGTTGCCGGCCGGGTCGGGACCGCCGGGATTGCACATCGCCTGGACGGTGGCCTGGTAGCCGACGGCCGGGCGCCACGGTTCCAGATTCCAGCTCGGCTTGTTCGGTACGACCATTCGCGCCCACACCCAATGGCATTGGAACTGGTCGTACATGCCGGGCGAATCGGCGTCGGGGGAGTCGGCGAGCACCTCCGACCAGGCGCGGTCCAGGGCGGTGGGGAATTGGTCGGCGCGACCGGCGGCGGTCGGATAGACGTGCAGGCGGCGGCCGTCGGGGTCGTCGGTCCATTCGGTGTGATCGATCAGCGGGCTGCCGGCGAACGGATCGGTGGTGGGTTCGGCGGGCGGCGCGCTCGTCGGTGCCTCGGAGGTGCGCACGGCAGTGGTCGTGGTTGCGGGCGCGGGGGATTCGGTGCTCGCCGAGTCGTCACCGCATCCGGCGACCGCGAACACGGCCGACACCACCAACGCTGCCGCCGCGGCCCCTCGCGGCCCGCGACCGGGTGCTCGTCGTGCCCCCGACCTCATCCGCGTCCCTTTCGACGTCGCGATCCACCGTCGCCGCTCACGCTACTCGCCACGCCCGGGCGCACCGGAACCGGCGGGGCCGCGCGCCCGTGTTGCCCGAATACCGCCGGGAGTCGACGTAGAGTGGGAGGGTGGCCGCTCAGTTGACCAAGGGACAGGTGGATCGTCTGACCCACGACGAGGTCGTCGTATCCGTCCGGCACAGCGAACCCGTCGATGTCTCGGCGCTGCTGCTGAATTCGGCCGGCAGGGTCCGTGACGAAACCGATCTGATCTTCTACAACCAGCCCGCAGCGCACGGGGTGCGCCTGGCCTCCGGCCGCCCGGAGTTGTCGATCGGATTGCGTTCGCTCCCACCGGAAATCGAGCATGTGCGCATCGTGGCGTCGCTCGAGGATCAGCAGGATCGCTTCGGCGATTACGCGCCGCCGCAGCTGATCGTGGCCGATACGAGCGGAAATGCGGTGTACGAGTACACCGTCGACGGCCTGGGTGAGGAACCGGCGGTGATCGTCGCCGATCTGGACCGTGTCGGCAGCACCTGGCAGGTGCGCCCGCTCGGGCACGGATTCCCGGCCGGGTTCGCGGCGCTGGTGACCGCGCACGGTGTCGCGGTGGGCGGCGGGGCCGACGAGTTGCCTTATCGCGGACCGGCGGTGCTGGCGCCCGGTCAGGAGGTGGCGCTCAGCCAGATCCGCAAGGGTGAGCTGTCGATGGTGAAGATGGGTGTCGGATGGGATCCGATGAAGGTGCACGGCCCGCGCGGGCTGCGCGCCCTCGAGATCGACCTGGACGCCTCGGCGCTGCTGTTCGTCGGGCAGACACTCGTGGATGTGGCGTTCTACCAGCAGCTTTCCTCCCGTGACGGTGCGGTGCGCCACTCCGGGGACAACCTGACCGGCGACGGTAAGGGCGACGACGAGGTCATCACCGTGGACCTGGCCCGGCTGCCGGCGCAGGTGACGTCGGTGGTCTTCGTGGTCACCTCCTATGCGGGGCATACCTTCGAACGCATCCGAAACGGCTACTGGCGCATGATCGACGGTTCCTCGACCGCCGAGCTGGCGCGGGGCAATCTGCGCGGCGGTGGGCCGCACACCGGCATGGTGGTGGCGAAGGTGTATCGCGACGGCGGCGTGTGGCGGGTGGCCTCGATCGGCGCCCCCATCCAGGCCGGGCATCCGGTGGAGGCCGTCCCGCTGGTGACACCGACGCTGTGAGCCGTGCCGCGAGCCAGTGATTTGCCAGGGCTGGTGTGCGCGGCCCCGCATCCCTACTATGACCTCTCGCGGGACCGGCCCAGGAAAGATGGGGCTTGTCCGGCACAATCGGTACCTGGATGGTGGCGGTACCCATCGGCTGTGCCCCGCGGGTGTGGCCGATGTGGGTGTTGAGGAGAGTGGACCGTAGGGGCGAGATGACAGCACCGGCAGTGAAATGTCTTGTCTGGGAACTGGACAACACCATGTGGGACGGTGTGGTCTGCGATTCGACCAGTGGTGCACTGCGCCCGGACGCGGTGCGGGCGCTGCATACGCTGACCGGCCGGGGCGTGATGCACGCCGTGGCCAGCCGCGGCGAATGGTCCTGGACGACCGACAAATTGGAACGTCACGGCCTGCACGGGCTGTTCGCCGCCGTCGAGGTCGGGTGGGGTCGTAAATCGGCGGCGATCACGCGGATCGCGGCACAGTTGCGGATCGAACTCGACGCGATCGGCTACATCGACGCCGAGGCCATGGAACGCAGCGAGGTCGCCCACGCGCTACCGCAGGTGCGCTGCTATGCCGGACGTCACGTCGATGTGCTCACCGCGCTGCAGGAATTCCGGGCGCCGCTGACCTCGGCGCCGCCGCCGACCTCGCCGATGGGCTTCGCCCACATCTCCGCGAACTGAACCGGCCGCCGCGGCGACAGATCGCCACGGCGGCCGGATCGCGGGTGCGGGTGAATCAGGCGCTGTCGCGCTTGATTTCGACGATCGGCAGCACCAGCGCCGCCGGCGCCGAGGCCGGAACCACCGGCTGCCGCGGCGCGACCGGGGAAATGCGCTGGTAGGGGCTGTCCTGCGGCGGGCGGGTGTCCTGTTCGCCCTTGTTCGGCCACAGTGCGGCCGCCCGTTCGGCCTGCGCGGTGATCGTCAGCGACGGGTTCACACCGAGGTTCGCCGACACCGCCGCGCCGTCGACCACACTCAGCGTCGGATAGCCGTAGACGCGGTGGTAGGGGTCGATGACACCGTGGTCGGCGTCGGCGCCGATCACCGCGCCGCCCAGGAAGTGGGCGGTCAGCGGGATGTTGAACACCTCGCCCCAGGTGCCGCCCGCGGTGCCGCCGATCTTCTCCGCCACGCGGCGGGTCACATCGTTGCCGGCCGGGATCCAGGTCGGATTCGGTTCGCCGTGGCCCTGTTTGGAGGTCAGCTTGCGGCCGAACACGCCGCGCTTGGTGTAGGTGGTGATGGAGTTGTCCAGATGCTGCATCACCAGCGAGATGACCGTGCGCTCGCTCCAGTTGCGCACGCTGAGCATCCGCAGCAGGGTCAGCGGATGGCGCAGCACTTCCAGCAGGAACCGCAGCCAGCGCGGGATCCGGCCGCCGCCGTCGACCATCAGCGTCTGCAGCAGCCCCATCGAATTGGATCCCTTGCCGTAGCGGACCGGTTCGATGTGGGTGTCGGGGGTGGGGTGGATGGAGGAGGTGATGGCCACACCGCGGGTGAAGTCGCGCTCGGGGTCCACCGTCGGGGTCGCCGCGCCCAGAATGGATTCGGAGTTGGTGCGGGTCAGCTCGCCCAGCCGCGGCGACAGCTGCGGCAGAATTCCCTTGTCGCGCATGTCGAACAGCAGCTTCTGGGTGCCGCGGGTGCCGGCGGCCAGGACGACGTGTCCGGCCGTGTAGGAGGCCGGTGATCTGCGGATCTTCGCGCCGGTGCGGCGGGTGTCCACCTGCCAGCTGCCGTCGGGCAGCGGCCGCACCGCGGTGACCGTGGTCAGCGGCAGCACCTGCGCACCGGCCTGCTCGGCCAGATACAGGTAGTTCTTCACCAGCGTGTTCTTGGCGCCGTGGCGGCAGCCGGTCATACATTCGCCGCATTCCAGGCAGCCGGTGCGCTGCGGGCCGACACCGCCGAAATACGGGTCGTCCACGGTTCTTCCGGGCTCGCCGAAGAACACGCCCACCGGGGTCTGCACGAAGGTGTCACCGACGCCCATGTCGTCGGCGACCTGCTTGAACACCTCGTCGGCGGGGGTGATGTGCGGATTGCGCACCACGCCCAGCATCTTGGTGGCCTGCTCGTAGTAGGGCGTCAGTTCGGCGCGCCAATCGGTGATGTCGCGCCACTGGTTGTCCTGGAAGAACGGTTCCGGCGGCACGTAGAGGGTGTTGGCGTAGTTGAGCGAGCCGCCACCGACGCCCGCGCCGCCGAGGATCAGCACATCGCGCAGCAGGTGGATGCGCTGGATGCCGTAGCAGCCCAGGGCGGGAGCCCACAGGAATTTGCGGAGGTCCCAGCTGGTTTCGGGCAGTTCGTCGTCGGCGAAGCGGCGACCGGCCTCGAGAATGCCGACCCGGTAACCCTTCTCGACCAGCCGCAGCGCGGTGACGCTGCCGCCGAATCCGGAGCCGACGATCAGGACGTCGAAATCGGTGTCGCGCGCGGTCATGGCCGCTCCTGCCGGGTGCGGGCAACCCGCAACCGGTCGGCCCCGTGAACGGGCTGCGCATGGTGTCTCATCGGGCCTCCGTGAGTGTGTGTCGCCGGTGACGAATATCAACGCTACTACCGAGTAGTTTAGGTGTGTCCCTCGGTATCCCTAAACAATGTCGCGCCTGCTCATGGCGCGGATCAAGGGAAAATTGCGCGTGACCGCAGGGCCGGCGCGGCAGGTCGGGCCGAGTTGCGGTGCGGGTCGGCGGCGACGGCGGGGCGAGCGGCGATCTCGAATCGATCAGGTGTCGATCTCCTCGCTTTTGTTCGCCGGTCGGTGGCCGGGCATGCTCATTACCGGCGGGTAACAGTAATCTGCGTCACGATTTGTGACAAGTACGACTCGCATCGCCAGATCGCCGATCACTCTGGTAAGCACCGCTCTCTGTATGGCAGGGTGGGGGTATGAGCACTCCCCGATCCCGCGCCCGCGCCCGCACGATGGACGAGATCGTGCGCATCGGCCGTGACCATCTGGCGGTACACGGCGCCGCGGCGCTGTCGCTGCGCGCTGTCGCCCGCGACCTCGGCGTGGTCTCCTCGGCGGTGTACCGCTACGTGCGCAGCCGTGACGAACTGCTGACCATGCTCGTCGTCGACGGCTACACCGAACTGGCCGACGCCGTCGACGCCGCCCTGGCCGGCGCACCCGCCGACGGCGCCGCCCGGCTGCGGGTGCTGGCCCACGCCGTGCGCGACTGGGCGCTGGCCGAACCGGCCCGCTACGGCCTGCTGTTCGGGACCCCCGTCCCCGGCTACGACGCACCCGCCCAGGAGACGACCGCCCCCGGCACCCGGGTGATCGGATCACTGCTCACCATCGTCGAAAACGCCTGTCGCGCAGGAGAGCTCACGACGCCGGACCCCCTCCCGGCGACCCCGGCCGAACTGGCCGCCGACATCGAGCGCATCCGGGCCGAATTCGGGCTGGAGCTGCCGGACTGGGCGATGGTGCGCACGCTGACGGTGTGGACCGGCCTGTTCGGCGCGGTGAGCTTCGACGTGTTCGACATGTACGGCGCGCAGACCTTCACCGACCGCACCCAGGTTTTCGACGTCCACCTGGACAATCTGTGCGCGATCCTCGGATTCCGCGCTGCCCCAGCGGACTAGCCTGCGCGGCGGGTATGCATTCGTGACTGCCATCGTGCAGGATGTCACAACCCGATAAAGCTCATTCTCAGCTTTCCCATATCCGGGAATGAAAGACTGAACGGCGAAATGAACGACGAAACCGAACCGATCCCGGTGGTGGATCCCCGCGGCGGCAGCGGCCGATCGCGGCACGCGCGACCCGACGACGAGTCGCCGCAAGATCGGTCCGGTCGACATAGCCCCCGCACGGTCCGGGCGGCCACCCCGCCCTGGAGTCGCGGCATGGCCGCACCCGCCGACCAGCGCGACAGCGAACGCACCCGCCGAGCAGCCCCGCCGCCACATCGTCCGGGACGACGGGAACAACCCGACGCCGCCGCCGAACCGAGCCCCCGGCGTCGTCCCGCACCCGCGCAGGCCCTCGCACCCGAACGCGGCGACACCGAACCGCGGCGCCGAGCCACCCGCGCCGCACCGACCGCTGCCGGCGCCGCGACAGAGACCGTGGCCGCCGCCGAAGGCGCCGCGCCGCCGCCGAATCGGCGGGCCCGCCGCGCCCGCACCGCACCGCCGCCGCGCCCGAATCGCGGGGGTAAGGCCGTGCGGGTCGGCGGTCGTGTGCTGGCCGCGGTCACGGCCGTGGTCGTGGTCAGCGGCACCGGCCTGGCCTACTACACCGAACGCAGCGTCGATCAGGGTTTCACCCGGTCCAATGCGATCAGCGAGGCCGATGCCGCCGCCCTCGACGGCGATCTGAACATCCTGTTGATCGGCCTGGACACCCGCAAGGACCAGAACGGCAACGACCTGCCCAAGAACATCCTCGACCAATTGCACGCCGGTGACGGCAGCGAAGGCGGCTACAACGCGAATTCGCTGATCCTGGTGCACATTCCGAAGGATCTGAAGAAGGTCACCGCCTTCTCCATCCCGCGCGACGACTACGTCGCGGTCTCGGGCATCCCCGGCTACGACCACGCCAAGATCAAGGAGGCCTACGGGCTGAAAAAGGCCTCGGTGGAACAGAAGCTGGAGAATCAGGGCGTCAAGGACAAGGTCGAACTCGAACGCCAGGGCCGCGAGGCCGGGCGCGAATCGATCGTGCAGACGGTCAAACAGCTCACCGGAGTGCCGATCAACCGGTTCGCCGAGATCTCGCTGGTCGGCTTCTACGATCTGGCCAATATCCTCGGCGGCGTCGACGTATGTCTCAACCACGCTGTCGACGACGAGTACTACTCGGGCGCGGTGTTTCCCGCGGGCCGCCAGCATCTCGACGCCGCCAACGCGCTGTCGTTCGTGCGTCAGCGGCACGGCCTCGACAACGGCGACCTCGACCGCACCCACCGCCAGCAGGCATTTCTGACCTCGGTCGCCAAACAGCTCAAGGATTCGGGCACGCTCACCAATATCGGCAAACTGCAGGACCTGATCAGCGCGGCGCAGAACGACATCGTGCTGTCGCAGGGCTGGAACCTGCTCGACTTCGCCCAGACCCTCGGCCGCGCCGGATCCATCCCGATCGAATTCCAGACCCTGCCGGTGAAGGCGTACGACACCGTCGACGGCCAGGACGTCAACATCGTCGACCCGGCCGCGATCAAGAAGACCGTGCGCACCGCCTTCGGCGTGGCCGAAACACAATCGAGCGCCCCGACCACCACCCCCACCAGCACCATCGACGTCGTCAACGCCGGCGGCGCGAGCGGCATGGCGGCCAAGGTGTCCACCGCGCTGGTGGACAAGGGCTTCCGCAAGGGCAATGTCGGGAACGCCACCTACAGCGACGGATCCAGTTCGGTCGTGTACTTCGGCTCCGGCGCCGACACCGACGCCACCCAGGCCGCCGACATGCTGGGCGGATTGCCCACGGCCGCATCGAAATCCCTCGATCCGGGGACGGTGAAGATCGTGATCGGCAGCGACTTCAGCATGCCCGACAGCCTCACCTCGTCCTCGGCGTCCTCAGTGACGACCACCGACCCCACCACCGGGCTCACCACGACCACCAGCGGCGGCAGTTCGGCGTCGACCACCGCCACCACCGACGATCGTCCCGACTCCGGTAAACCGGTCACCACCAGCATCGGATCCGACATACCCTGCGTGAACTGAGGCGCCGCGGCGGCGGCCGTCTACGATTCCACGGTGACCGGATACGACGACGCATACGACCATCTCGACACCTCCCGGCTGCCCGAGCGGCAGCGCCGCATCCTCGGCGTGATCCGGGATGCGGTGCAGCGCAACGGGTATGCGCCGTCGTCTCGGGAGATCGCGGCCGCCGTCGGACTGAAATCGGGCTCGTCGGTGTCGAAACACCTGAAGGATCTCGAGGACAAGGGATTCCTGCGCCGCAGTGCCAGTGTCTCCCGGCCCATCGACGTGCGCCTGTTCCTCGCCCCCGCCGAAAGCCGTGGCGGCGAACAGGATTCGGTGATCGTGCCGGTGGTCGGCGATATCGCCGCCGGCGCCCCGATCCTCGCCGAGGAACACGCCGACGACCAGCTCACCCTGTCGCGGCAACTGGTCGGGCGCGGAACCGTATTCGGGCTGCGAGTGCGCGGTGATTCGATGATCGACGCCGCGATCTGCGACGGCGACATCGTGGTCGTGCGCCGCCAGCACGAAGCGCATTCCGGGGACATCGTGGCCGCGATGATCGACGACGAGGCCACCGTGAAGGTCTATCGCCGGCGCAACGGCCATGTCTACCTCGAACCCCGCAACCCCGCCTACGACGTCATCGACGGCGACCGTGCGGTCGTGCTCGGCAAAGTCGTGTCCGTGATGCGACGAATGTGACGACCTGCTCGACGCGCCCGCCGAACCGATCGCCAAACGGTTGCCGCTGAATTAGTCTGCCCAAGCAGGGGAACGCGCAAGACCGAACGGGATTCGGAGGTGCACGTGGCGAGCAGTACTCGGGCAGGCAGATCGGCGGTGCGAGAGCGGGTACGCGGGGGCACTCGGATCGCGACGGTCGCGGCCGCGGCGGTGCTGGCCGCGGTATCGGCGACCATGGCGGCGGGACCTGCCGCCGCCGCGGGCGATCGGGTCGTCGATTCCGGTGCCCCGCTGGCACATCCGGTATCCGCCGACGGATCCAAGATCGTCGACTTCTCGGTCGTCGACGGCCGCAACGTCACCTTCAAGGTGTACTCCGCGGCCATGGACAAACCGATCACGATCAACGTGCAGCGGCCCGCCGACGCCTCCACACCGCGCCCGGTGCTGTATCTGCTCAACGGCGCCGGCGGTGGTGAGGACAGCGCCACCTGGGACAACAAGGCCCCCGACGCGCTGAAGTTCCTCGCCGACAAGGACGTCAACGTCGTCCAGCCCGTCGGCGGCGCCTGGAGCTACTACACCGATTGGCGCGCACCGGATCCGAAGCTGGGCGTCAACAAGTGGCGGACGTTCTTCACCGAGGAACTGCCGCCCATCATCGACGGCGCCCTGGGCACCAACGGCCTCAACGCCATCGCCGGGCTGTCCACCTCCGGCACCTCGGTGCTGCAGTTGCCGATCGCCAAACCCGGCCTGTACAAATCCGTTGCCGCCTACAGCGGTTGCGCCCAGATCAGCGACCCCGTGGGCTACACCGCGGTCAATCTCGCGGTCAACGTGTGGGGCGGCGGCAACACCGTGAACATGTACGGGCCGCAGAACGATCCGATGTGGGCCGCCAACGATCCCTACGTGCACGCCGACCAGCTGCGCGGGCTCAACCTGTTCATCTCCAGTGGATCCGGACTGCCCGGGCAGTGGGACACGCTCAACGGGCCCTACACGCTGCCCGGGCCGGGCGGCCTGGCCAATCAAGTGATCATCGGCGGCGTGATCGAGGCCGCGGTCAACTACTGCAGCCACAACCTGCAGGCCAAGCTCAACGGTCTCGGCATTCCGGCGACCTACGACTTCACTCCGACCGGAACCCATTCCTGGGGTTACTGGCACGACGCGCTGATCCAGTCGTGGCCGGTCCTCGCGGCCGGGCTGCAACTTCCCGCCTGAGCGGCGAACGCCTGGTTCGGGGCTGCCCGACAGCTCATCGATCCACTGCCGCGAGAAGTTCGGCGGTCGCGTTCCACAGCCGTGCGGCCAGCTCCTCGTCGAGACCGGCCTTGCCTTGCCGGCCGACCGCCGGATAGCCACGCAGGCCTCCCGGCCCGTCCGGCCCGACGTACGCATTGCCGGGAACGTCCTGAGTCGCGGCGTACAGCACCGAGAGCGCACCGCGCTCAGGCGAATTGGTCAGGAATGTGAACCGGTTGACGAGGTTCGCCCGGGAGTGCGCGGCCAGACCGGTACGAGCGATACCCGGACTGGCGAGCACCGAGCGGACCCGGCTGCCGTCAGCGGTCAGCCGGCGTTGCAGTTCCAGCGAGAACAACACGACACCGAGCTTCGATGCCCGGTAGGCCGCCATCGCGTCGTATTTGCGCGTGCGCCAGTCCACATCGGCCAGGTCGATCTTGCCCTGCCGGTGCAGCTGACTGGTCACATGCACCACACGATCGGTGATGTGGTCGAGCAACATGGTGGTCAGCAGGAAGGGACCGATGTAGTTGGTGGCGGTCTGCTGGTCGAGGCCGTCCCGGGTACGTGCGGCGGGGATGTCCATCACACCCGCATTGTTGATCAGGATGTCGAGGTCGCCGGACCACGCCTCGGCGAAGGCGCGCACCGAGCCGAGTTCCGCGACATCGAGCGGTCGGACGTCGAAGATGCCGGGGAGGTCCGCGACGGCGCGGCGGGCCCGCTGCGGGTCACGCACACCCAGCACGACGTGTGCTCCGGCACCGGCGAGTTCCCGCGCGGTGATCAGGCCCAGCCCGCGGCCGGCGCCGGTGATCACCACCGTCCGTCCTGTCATGTCGGGAAGTTCGTTTCTGCTCCATGTGGCCATACGTCCGCACTCCGTTGTTCGCTGTTCGAATGCCGTGCTCGTCGGAAGCGACCGGTGATCGCTGTGACCAGTGAATGCGCCGCCGTCCGGCCGCGGAAGGACACACACAACCACTGAACGAGAGGTCGCGGCTGAGCGGCGCCGGACGGATCAGAATGCACATCATGGATCGTGGGTTCGACCGTTCATCGCTGGGCGCGTTCTTGCGGGCTCGGCGAGCGTCTCTGCAACCGGAAGACGTCGGGCTGCGCCGGGGGCCGCGGCGGCGCGCACCCGGGCTGCGACGCGAAGAGGTGGCCGAGCTGTGCGCCATGTCCGCGGACTACTTCGCACGGCTGGAACGCGGCGACGGGCCGCAACCATCACAGAGCATGCTCGCGGCCATCGCGCGCGGTCTGCGGCTCACCCCGGACGAACGCGATCACCTGTTCCTGCTCACGGGGTACCGCACAGTTCGCCGCGACCTGCAGGTTCAGCATGTGAGTCCCGGATTGATGCGCGTGATGGACGGCCTCCGCGACATGCCGGCGCAGGTGATGGGCCCGTTGGGGGAAACGTTGCTGCAGACCCCGTCCGCGGTGGCCCTGCTGGGCACACAGACGGGGTACACCGGCCGCGCGCGTAGCGCGGCGTTCCGCTGGTTCACCGATCCGGCCGCGCGTGCGCGCTACCACCCCGACGATCACGACATGACCAGCCGGGCCAATGTGGCGCAGCTCCGCGCGGCGCTCACCCGGGACGGGCCCGGCTCGCCGGCGGCAGATCTCGTCGAATTTCTGCGTGAGACCAACAACGAGTTCGCCCGATTGTGGGACCGTCACGAGGTGGGCCTGCGTTCCAGCGACACCAAGCGATTCGTCCACCCCGAGATCGGGCGGCTGGACCTTTACTGCCAGCTTCTGCTCGAGCCGGATCAGGGACAGGCGCTTCTCATTTTCACCGCTACCCCAGGTACCGAGGACCAGCAGAAGCTCGCCTTGCTGAAGGTGCTGGGCGTCGAAAAATTCACGGTCTCCCTCGAGTGAGAGGGCAGGGTCCCGCAGACCGGTAAGCCGCCCGCCCTGGCCGCGGTATCTCCGTATGCGGAATCGATCGTGTGGTGCATCCCCGAGGCGGGTGGTTACGGGCTCGCTGTGGCGGCCGGATCCGCGCCCGGCAACATCACCGGCTCGTCGCAACTGGCCGGCGGATCGACCTGGGAACAGGCGACGGGGGCGCGGGTGGGCCGGTAATCGGCGGGCACCCCGCCCGCGCGCACGAGCGAGGCGAACACCTCCACCGCGTCGGTGGGCCGGCGCACCAGATCCGGATCGGAGATGACATCGACGGTGAAGAGGCCGAAACGGGGTGTGTAGCTGCCCCATTCGTAGTTGTCGGTGAGGCTCCAATAGTTGTAGCCGCGCACATCGATACCGTCGGCCTTGGCGCGCTGGATCCAGTACACGGTGTCGCGCAACTGGTCGGCGCGAGTGTAGCCGTCGGGGCGGGGTTTACCGTTCTCGGTCGGCATCCCGTTCTCCACCACGTACAGCGGTTTGCCGGGGAACTGGCGGGCATAGCGGCGCAGCGCGTAGTAGACGCCCTCGGTCTGCAGCGGCAACTCCCACATAGCGGGCGCACCGGCCGAGGTCGCCGACGAGCCGTCCGCGGCCGGGGTGGGGCCGAAGTAGTAGTCGACGCCGACGAAGTCGAGTTTGTCGCGCACCTTGTCGATATACGGCTGATTCACCTCGGTGTCGGCGCCGGGCACATAGCCGATGTTGCTGGTGACCATCGCCTTCGGATAGGCGGCGTGAATGTCGTCGTAGATTTGATTGTGGGCCTGCGCCAGCCGGTCCATCGCCGCCGGCCACTCCTCGTGCGAGAGGGCGCCGATGCGGATCTCGGTGCCGAGATAGGCGGCCGGTTCGTTGATCGTGACCCAGATCGGATCGCGAGAACCGTAGCGCTGCACCACTTTCCGCGCATTGGCCAGCCAGTCGTCGACCATGCCCTGGTTGCGCCAGCCGCCGCGGTCGGCGGCCCAGCCCGGATACACCCAGTGGTCCAGGGTCAGCATCGGGGTCATACCCGCGGTGTAGACGGCGTCGACGATCCGGTCGTAGCCGGCGAATGCCTGCTCGTCCCATTCGTCGGGATGGGGCTGCACCCGGGCCCATTCGATACTCATGCGGAAGCTCTTGGCGCCCAGCTGCGCGGCGCGCTCGATATCGTCGGCGTAGGTGTCGAGGAAGCGCACCGAATCCCGATACGGTTCGGCCGCCCCGGTCGCGATGTAGCGGGTCCAGTTGCTGTCGGGGGCGTGGCCTTCGGTCTGGAACCCGGATGTGGCCACCCCCCACACGAATTCGGGGCCCAGGGGAGCGAGAGCCGACGCCGCCCGGCGGACGGGGTCGGCGCCCGCGCGGACCGGCAGCAGCAGCGCGGCGGCTGCGGCCAGTCCGGTGGCCAGCACCTGGCGGCGGTTCGGCTCTCGCATCCAGCAATCGTAGCTGTGAGATTGCTGAATTCCGGTGTGCGCAAGGGCGTGTCGAGCGGGCGATCGGCCGCTCGACGCCGGGGTCAGTGCGGCGGTGCGGTGAGGTCGAAGACCTCGAGACCGCCGAGGTGTTGCGGCGTGTAGTGCGCCGACACCCAGGCGTAGATGTCGGTGTTGCCGACCGGATGCCACATCTCCGGCTCCGCGTCGGTGGCCGGCGGGTTCGGTGCGGTCGCCGGAGTGTGCGCGCCGCCGGGGGATCGGTGCTGGTCATGCGTTCGCCACGAGTCCGGCAGCTTCATCTCGGGCGCCAGATAGTAGGTGATCCGGTGGTCGCGGACCAGGTCCTGCAATCCCGCCACGGTGGGGACCGGATCTTCGGAAGTGAATCCGCCGATGGCGATCACCGGTGTCCGGCTGGCCAGTTCGAGTCCGGCCGCCGGTCCCGAGCGGTCGATGGCCGCCGACCACGTCGTCTGCGTTGCCCGCAACATCTCCACCAGCTTCGGATCGGTGTCGGTGCCGCCCATCAGCATGCCGATCTGGCGGCGGAACGGATTCAGCGCCTGCGGCAGGTCCGGATGCGCCGGCCCGACGACCGGGCTGCCGCCGGTATGCGACTGCGGCAGCGTCGCCACCGCGTACGCGCTCGACCCGGCCGTCGCGGCCAGCACACCGGCGCCCACGGCGACCGCGACCGCGCGGGCGGGCACACGTCGCGACAGCACCGGCAGCGCCGTCAGCACGAGAGCGGCGGCGGACACGACGGTCACCGCGAGAATCGTCCACCGCAGCCACGGCTGCCAGTCCGCATTGCGATCGAGCAGGACGAAGCCCCACACGCCGCCGGCCACAACGAGTCCCGCCGCCCCGGCCCGGCCCCACATCCGATCCCGGCAACGCCACACCTCGGCCAGGCCGAGGACGAAACTGCCGACCACCGCGGGCGCGATGGCCAGGGTGTAGTAGGCGTGCATGCCGCCCTTCATCGCCGAGAACGCCACCCCGTCGATCAGCAGCCACAGCCCGAAAACCAATGCCGCCCCGCGCACGAGGTCGGTGCGCGGATACTTCCGGCGCGTGATCAGCACGACGACGAACCCCAGCACGGCCGCCGGCAGCAGCCACGAGATCTCGAATCCGATCTCGCCGGTGAACAACCGCTGCGGGCCGGACCCGAAACCGTTGAAGCCGCCGCCACCCATATGTGGCAACTCGTATCCCGACGGCACTTCGAAGGGTTTGCGCCCCATGTGGTTGTGTCCGAGGTAGCGGGCGAAACCGTTGTAACCGAGCACCAGATCCATGAACGTGTTGTCCTTGGAACCGGCCAGATAGGGGCGTGAATCGGCGGGCCACAGAATCGTCAGCAGCACATACCACCCCGACGAGACCACCAGCGCCACCGCCGCGGCCAGCAGATGCGCGATCCGTTTACCGAAACCCGCCGGCGCCGCCACCAGGTACGCCACACCGAGTGCGGGCAGCACCATCAGGCCCTCGAGCATTTTCGCCAGGAACGCGAAACCCAATGCGACACCGGCCGATACGAGCCAGCGCGGGCTCGCGTGGCGCAACGCGCGCACGGTGCAGTAGGCGGCGGCTGTCATCAGCAGCACCATCACCGCATCCGGATTGTTGAACCGGAACATCAACGCCACCACCGGTGTCAGCGCCAGCAGCAGACCGGCCAGCAGACCCGCGCCGCGGCTGCCGGTGGCGCGGGTGATCGCGCCGTACATCAGCGCGACCGCCGCCACCGCCATCAACGCCTGCGGAACCAGCATGGAGGCACTGGAGAAACCGAACAACTGCCCGGACAACCCCATCACCCACTGCGAGACCGGCGGCTTGTCGACGGTGATGAAGTTGGCCGGATCCAGCGACCCGAACAGCAGCGCCTTCCAGTCCCGCGACCCCGACCACGCCGCCGCCGCGTAGAACCCGTTGCCCATCCCATTGACGGTGATGTTCCACAGATACGCGGCCGCGGTGGCGGCCAGCAGTGCTACCAGCGCGAGCCGGTCCCGGCGCCGCGGCGGTGGCAGATACGGATCCGGCGGACGCGCCGATTCGGGCGATACGGGCACGGCGGTGTCGGCAGTCGTCACTGTCACCGCGGGAGCGTCTCAGCCCATCCGGTGACCACCCTGTCCGAACCCTTGGAGATTGCTGTGAGTTAGGCGCGACCGGGCGAATCGGGCGCCGAATCCGTGGTTGCCCGAAGGCGATTCTCAGTCCGGGAGCATGACGTCGTTCGGACGCTCGATATCGGGCATCTCGGACTTGACGAACTGCTCGGTGGTCACCCATTGGGTGAAGCCCCACGGGTTGTAGATCTGCAGTTCGCCCGGCCGGGTGGCGACCACGACCACCTGGTGATAGTCACCGTCGCCCTTCGGAGCGAGCCCGATCGGGACGGGTTTGCCCGCAGTCACCGCGGCCTCGATCCGCGGCAGGGCAGCTTGTCGCGCCTCCTCGGTGGACAACGCGGCCATGTGATAGGTGCTGCCGGTGACGGGATTGAGCAGGTTGTTCACCATCTTCTGGTCGCCTCGTGGATAGGGAGTGAGGTCGGAATCGAAGTTGTCGTCGAAAACTCGAACGAGCCGGTCCCGGAAGGCCTTCGGGCTGTCGTTGCCTGCGGCCGGGCCGCTGACCGCCGCGGGGCCGGTGCCTGTGGTGACACCCAGCATCAGCACCGGATCGGCATCCAGCCGGGCGATCACCGTGGACGCCGAGGTGCAGTTTCCCCTGTCCTGGGCGTAGGTGGCGGCCTTGGCCACGTCGTCGGGGGCGTAACTGAGCTCCTGCCGTCCGTCGCGTACGGTTCGGCTGTTCGCGACGTCGTTGACGTGCAGATGTTTCCAGAGCCAATAGCGGTCGTTCCCGTGCTCGTGGATCTGTTCATCGAACGCGGTGATATCGGGCAGCGAGTATCCCGCCGACAGTGCCTCCCACAGGTAAGCCGCCTCCTGCGGAGACTTGGCGTTGCTCACCAGCTTCTCGAACGAGGACCGATCATCGGATGACATCGCCGAGAGCCGCTGCGAGGCACGTGCCAATGCCGTCGGAGTGAGGATGTCGTCGGCGGTGCTGGGCGCTCCGCCG
This sequence comes from Nocardia sp. 852002-20019_SCH5090214, assembly GCF_001665865.1. Classification (NCBI taxonomy): domain Bacteria; kingdom Bacillati; phylum Actinomycetota; class Actinomycetes; order Mycobacteriales; family Nocardiaceae; genus Nocardia; species Nocardia sp. 852002-20019_SCH5090214. The sequence goes on from NZ_LZMK01000340.1 coordinate 55,465, forward strand.
GCTTGACCGGTGTAGGCGAGGGTTTCGGCATCGACCGGGTCCATACCGGGCGCTTCGACGGTCCTGGCCCGTGCCGTCCGGGCTGCTGCGCCGACCGACGACGCACACGTTGTTGCCGCGGTTTCGTATGCCTTCGTCGCGGTGATCCGGACTCGGCAGCTGTCGATGGCGTGCCTGCGGACCTCTTCGTCAGGTTTGTTGTTCAGCTGGGTGTGTGCCTTCGTGAGTCCGTCGACTCCCGTGGTGTCTTGCCGTTGTGTCTCGACGAGTGCGTCCGACCAGATGCGAAGCGCGTCGTTGGCCCAGGTGAACGCCTCGTGTGCATGCCACGCGGCACCGGCGAAGGTCGACACTGCGTCCGCGGCCGTCTCGCCGGCATGACCACGCCACGAGTCCGGCAGCTTGTCTTTTGCGACGCTCTCGAGATCGCTGTGCATGAGCTTGTACGCCGAAGCGGCGTCGGCAAAAGCACGGGCCTGGGCATCGACGGCTGTCGTGGTTCCGGGCAACGCCGGCACCTTGAGCGCGATGTCGATCGCGGCCCGCAGATGACTTCTGTTGAGGCCCAGCTGCATCGACTCCAACGCCAACTCCAGCGCCTTCAGCCGTTCACTTTTCGCGGGCAGCGTGAGGTCCGATGGGATCTCCGAGAATTTGTCATATGAATAGGCATATGCCGTACTGAGCCCACCGACCGCCCCGACCTCGGCCAGCGTGCTCGCCACCGAGCCGATACTCCCGGGCAGTCGGGCAGCGAGTGGCGAAACAAGTTTGCCGACGCCGGGCAATTTGCCCAGCACACCGGGTAGCGCCCGGCCGCCCACCTTGCCGACTTGCCCCACCAGAGCACCCACGCCGGCATCGACCAAGAGGTCGGTACCGGACTGGCCGTCGATCATCCCGGTGAGAACGCCGCCGACCGCTCCGCCGATGAGTGCTGCGCCCGGAATGGGGGCCAGCGAGATAGCGCCGCCGAGCAACCCGGCGCCGACGCGTTGCCAGGTCTTGCTGATCACAAGGGGCTCCACGGCGTGGAGGCGCCGCGGCCGAGGGTGCGCCGCGATCGCAGCACGGCGGCCACCATCTCCAACCACCGTGCGAACGCCTCGTCGCGAGCGACATCGGGTTCGGCGTCGGGGCATGCCGCCGCCATCCAGGAACGAACCATCGCCGTCGGTTCGGTGCCGACCAGTGGTTCGGGCAGCCGCCGGGCATCGGACAGCCCCATGGCACGCACGCAGCCGGCGAGGAAGGCCACCGGATTAGGCCCCACCCCGACATCCCCCAGTTGCACCGCGGCGGCCACCGCCGTGTCGGCGAGCGCGATGCCTCGATCGTCACTGGTGTTCGACATCGCCCCGGCCACCGCCGACGCGACATCCAGGGTGCGCAGTTCGGTATCGAAGCGCCGGTCGCCGGTCATCCGCTCGGTGGACGGCCCGAAGGTTGGGTGACCGAAGGTACCAGCGACGGCGTCGGATCGGTGCCGCCGATGCTCATGCCGGCATCCTGGTCGGCGTCCTGGTACTTGCGCTTGACCCGAGGTAGCAAGTCCACGATGATGCCGACGGCTTTGGCGGTAATTTCGGTTTCGGTCTCCCATGCACTTCGGAAGTCCGCGCACGCCGCCGCCACCGCGCTGTCACCCAGACCGGAGCCGTCGATGACGGTGTTCTCCAAGTTGTTCAGCAGTCTCGTCAGGCTGTCGTAGGTCAAGACCACCCCGAGGACAGCCGAATCGAAAGAGTCGGGGGCGAGATAGAGCGGCAGGCTTCTGCCATTCCCCAAATCCAAGTCGCCCACGGGCCGATAGTAGGTGTTTCGGCGCATCTTCCCTGCTGTGGGAATTTCTCCGGGAGAGCATCTCAGCCGATCCGGTGACCTCCTGTCCGAACCTCGGGCGTTGCCGTGAATCCCGGTGCGATCGGCCGAACCGGGCAGACGCACCCGGATCTGCGCGGTCAGTAGCGGCCGAACAGTACCGCCGCGTTGTGGCCGCCGAATCCGAAGGAGTTGTTCATCGCGAACTCGACGTCGGTGTGCCGCGGTTTGTCGTGCACGATGTCGAGCTCGATCTCCGGGTCCTGATTGTCGAGGTTGAGCGTCGGCGGGATGACCTGATCACGCAGTGTCAGCACCGAGATCGCGGCCTCGAGCGCGCCGACCGCGCCCACCGAATGCCCGAGTGCCGACTTCGGCGCGTAGACCGCCGGATGGGTGCCGATGGCGGCGGCGATGCCCTTGGCCTCGGCCAGATCGCCGATCGAGGTGCCGGTGGCGTGAGCGTTGACGTGATCGACATCGGCGGCGCTCACACCCGCGGTCTCGATGGCCCGGCGCATCGCCCGGGCACAGCCGAGGCCCTCCGGATCGGGGGCGACCATGTGGTACCCGTCCGCGGTCAATCCGGCGCCGAGCAGCCGGGCCAGCGGTGTCGCCCCGCGCGCCAGCGCATGCTCCTCCGATTCGAGCAGCAGCAGCGCGGCGGCCTCACCGAAGACGAAACCGTCCCGGTCGCGATCGAAGGGCCGCGACGCTCGTTCGGGTTCGTCGACGCGGGAGCTGAGCGCGCGGGCCATGGTGAATCCGGCGATCGCCATCGGGTTGATGTAGCCCTCCACGCCGCCCGCGACGACCATGTCGGCATCGCCCAGCACGATCGAGCGCCACGCGTGCACCAGCGCCTCGTTGCCCGAGGCGCACGCCGACACCGGCGTCACGAGGCTCGCGCGCGCCCCGATGTCCAGGCCGACCACGCCCGAGACGCCGTTGGGCATGCTCATCGGCACCGCGAACGGGGACACCTTGCGGTAGCCGTGTTCGCGCATGGTGTCGTGGGCTTCGACGATGACGTCGGCGCCGCCCAGGCCGGTGCCGATGCAGACGCCGAGGCGGTCCTTGTCGACCTCGGGTGTCCCCGCGGACTCCCACAGCCGCTGACCCATCGCGTACGACATCTGCTGGACGTAGCACATGCGGCGCTTGCGCACCCGGTCCAGGTCGGTGGTGGGGTCGTGGATCAGTTTGCCGCCGATCGCATTGGGCAGATCCTGGCGGATGATGTCCTCGTCGGTGAGGACCTTGATCCCGCTGGCGCCGGAAAGTAGCGCCTGCCAAGTACTTTCGGTATCGGCGCCGATGGAGGTGGTGATCTCCATCGCGGTGACGACTACCTCGCGGAAGCCGCCGTTGCGGGTGCTGAAATTGGTATCGAGCGTACGCACGGTCGTCGATTCCTCACTGTCGGTCCCTCATTTCCCCGGACACGAAACTTGGCGGCACCGGCGACCGCCGACGACCTCGCCGTCATCGGCCGGCCGACCCCGCCGCGGGGGCGGTGGTGCGCCTCGGTCAGCGTAGCCTCCGACCGCTCACGAAGGACCCGAAATGGGGATGCCAGAAATTTGCCGCGGGGGTACCGTTGAGGGTCACGGATGGGTGCGTCCGCAGCGGTGCGCCCGACCGGACGGGCGAGGGGAAGGGCGTGCCCGCGATGACTGTCAACGCTGTTCAAGACATTTTTACGGCTCAGTTGGACAACGTGGGGCCGCAGGCGCCACCGGGCGCGGGGGTGACGACGGTACTGCTTCGAAATCTCATCTGGCTGCATTTGCTGGCAACGGCGATCGCGGTCGGTTGCTGGGTCCATCTGGCGAGTCGGCGCGGGGTCGCGCGGGCCACGGTGTCGCGGGTGGCCGTCGGCGTCGTCGCGATCGGGCTGACCACCGCGGGAGCGGGGGAGATCCTCGGCGCGGCCATGCACTGATCGGCCCTCCGCCGCTGCCGCGACTAGACGTAACCAGAAATAACACGTAACCTTCGGGTATCCGGACGGCGAGGTCCGGGCTGACATTCGGACGAAACGGATACCTCAATGACGCGGCATGTCGACGTGTTGATCATCGGTGCGGGCCTGTCCGGCATCGGGATGGCCTGCCATCTCAGCCGGGAGAACACCGGACGCAGCTACGCGATCCTCGAACGGCGCAGCGCGATCGGGGGCACCTGGGACCTGTTCCGCTACCCGGGCATCCGCTCGGACTCCGACATGCTCACCTTCGGCTACGGCTTCCGCCCCTGGATCGGCACCAAGGTGCTCGCCGACGGACCGCACATCCGCCAGTACATCGCCGACACCGCCGAGGAATACGGCGTCACCCGCCACATCCGCTTCGGCCGCAAGGTCGTGAAGTCGAGCTGGTCCAGCACCGAACAGCTGTGGACCACCGAGGCGCTCGACGAACAGACCGGCGACACCGAGACCTACACCAGCAACTTCCTGGTCGGCTGCACCGGCTACTACGACTACGACCAGGGCTTTCGCCCGCAGTTCCCCGGTGAGGAGAACTTCGGCGGGCAGATCGTGCACCCCCAGCACTGGCCCGAGGACCTGGACTACCGCGGCAAGCGGGTCGTTGTCATCGGCTCCGGCGCCACTGCGATCACGCTCGTCCCGGCCATGAGCGAGGACGCCGCGCACGTGACCATGCTGCAGCGTTCGCCCACCTACATCGCGCCGCTGCCGGCCGAGGACCCCGTCGCGGTCGGCATGAAGAAGGCCAAACTGCCCGCCGCGCTGGCCTACAAGACCGGCCGCGCCCGCAATATCGCCCTGCAGCGCGCCAGTTTCGCCCTCTCCCGCAGCAACCCCGCCCTGTCGCGGAAACTGCTCCTGCAGGCCGTGCGGGTCGCCGTCGGGCCGAACGTGGACATGCGCCACTTCAGCCCCAGCTACAACCCGTGGGATCAGCGGCTGTGCATTGTTCCCAACGGGGATCTGTTCAAGGTGCTGCGCAACGGACGCGCCTCCATCGTCACCGACCGGATCGCGACCTTCACCGAAACCGGCATCCGCCTGGAATCCGGCGAGGAACTGCCGGCCGACATCGTGATCAGCGCGACCGGCCTCAACATCCAGATGCTCGGCGGCGCGGCGATCGATGTGGACGGCACCCCGATCGCCACCCGCGATCTGGTCGCCTACAAGGGTGCGCTGATGAGCGGGCTGCCCAACGCCATGATGATCATCGGCTACACCAACGCCTCCTGGACGCTGAAGGCCGATCTCGCCGCCGAATACTTCTGCCGCCTGCTCAATCACATGAAGGCCGAGGGGTATTCGACGTTCGTCGCCGAAGCCGAGGAAGCCGACCGGGCGCCGGAATCGATGATGGGCGGCGCGCTGACCTCCGGCTACATCGCCCGCGGCGACGCGGTCATGCCGCGCCAGGGCCGCCGCGGCCCGTGGAAGGTGATCAACAACTACTACCGCGACCGCGCGCTGCTGCGCAAAGCCGACCTCGAAGACGGCATCCTGCGCTTCGGCACCCGTTCGGCGGCCGCTCGCCCGGTCGTCGAATCCCGTTCCGCCTGAACATCTTCGCGCGGAACACCGTCCGGTCGCGGCAGCGCACGGCCACGACCGGACGGCCCGGGACCTCAGCCCAGCAGATGCGCGGGCGTCGCCAGCGGTTTGGTGTTGGCGACGAATTCACGCCGCAACCGGTGATAGGACTCGCCGTCGCCGAAGAAGTTGCGATGCATATGCGCCAGCTCCTCGGCCCGATACCGCGCCAACGGCCGCACCGCCTCGTCGGCCGCGCGGCGCTGCTTCTTCGCCAGCAGTAGATTCTGCAGTTCCGGTGCGGCCGCGAGGTTTTCGGCCTCGCGCCGAACCTGTGCCCGGAACTGCTCGGTGGAGCCTTCGAACACCTTGTCCACCAAACCCACTCGCGCCGCGGCCCGCGCGCCGACCGGCAGGGTCCGGCTGGTCAGCTGCTCCGCCATCTCCGTGCCCACCCGTTGCGGCAAGGTGTAGGTCCAATACTCCGAACCGTGCAGGCCCATCAGCCGGTAGTGCGGATTGAGCACCACCGATTCCCGGCACCACACGTGGTCGGCGGCCAGGGCCAGCATCACCCCACCGGCGGCGGCATTGCCCGACAGCGCCGCGATCACCAGTTTGTCGGTGGTGGTGAGAATCGCCTCCACCACATCGTCGATCGCGTTGATGTTGCGCCACGACTCCTCGGCCGGATCGGCGGCCGCCTCGATCACGTTGAGATGGATGCCGTTGGAGAAGAAGTCGCGCCGCGGCCCCAGCACCAGCACATCCACCGGTCGATCGCAGGCCTCGCGATACGCGGTCAGCAGCCGCCGGCACTGCCGGGTGTCCATCGCCCCACCGGGATAGGCGAATTCGAGATATCCCACGCCGGCGTCCTCGTGGTAGCGCAGCTCCGACCAGGTGTCGCGCACCGCCGCCTCGGCGGGGGAGACCGGCACCTCGGGGACTCCGGCGGGCAGATCGGCGCCCAGCGCGTCGGTGGCCGGCATCTTGAACGTCACCGGTCCGCCCGGCACGCGGCGCGGGCGCAGCTGCGGCAACCACACCGCACCGTCGACGGTGGCCCGGCAGATCGCACCGTCGCGGGTGGCGATCACCGCGCCCGGTTCGCCACGCAGCCGGTCCTCGTAGTGGCCACCGTGGACGAAGTATTCGCGGCCGAACAGTTCGTCCAGCACACCCGGCTGGGAATCGGCCGCGCGCAGGGTGCGGATCACCGTGGCGGTATCGGCGCTGGCCCAATCGATGCGGCGTACCTGCTGGGTGAGGAACGGCCGCAGCCGGCCGGTGACGTCGGGGCGGTCGTAATCCAGTGGTTCGGGCACGTAGTCGCCGGATGCGAAGCGGCGCACCGCCGTCAGCACCGCCTCGACCGCCGCGTCGGACACCTCGTTGCGATACAGCTCGCTCTTACCGCACGGCGCCACATCGAAACCCACCGACGCCCAGATCGGACCGGCGTCCATCTCCGCCACCGCCTGCAGCACCGCCACACCCCAGCGGGCCGCACCCTCGGTGATGGCCCAGTCCAGCGACGACGGCCCCCGATCGCCCATCGGTCCCGGATGCACGATGAACACCGGATGTTCGGTCCACACATCCTCGGGAATCGCCGTGGTGAGCATCGGCGCCAGAATCAGATCCGGCCGGAAGCGGGCGACCCGGGCACGGAGTAGATCGTCGCCGAGAGCCAACTCGACGCCGACCTCGTGATCGCGTTCCCGCAATTCGGCATGCACTCGCTGGGTGAGACTGTTGAATGCGCTGGCGACCAACAGGATGCGCACGAGCTGTCCTCCATCAGGGTGTTTCGTCGGTCCGTGACCGGACCGCAACATTTGCCCCTCTGAAACTAGCCCCAGTGCCGCGCGCCCGCATACCGGGTGGGTGCGATCAGTGCGGCACGGTCACCGGATCGGCACAGCTGCCCGGAATGTCGACCAGCGAACAGGCCACGGGCCCGCGCGTGGGACGGTAGTCCGCGGAAACACCCCCGGCCCGAGTGATCGCGCGGTAGGCGTCCACGGCGTCGGTGGGGCGGCGGGTCAGAGCGGGGTCGGTCAGCACGTCGACGGTGTACAAGCCGAAGCGTGGTGTGTAGCTGCCCCACTCGTAGTTGTCGGTGATCGACCAGTAGTTGTAGCCCATCACGTCGATGCCGTCGGCTTTGGCGCGCTGGAGCCAGTACACGGTGTCGCGCAGATCGTCGCCGCGGGTGTAACCGTCGGGGCGGGGCGCGCCGTTCTCGGTCGGCATGCCGTTCTCCACCACGTACAGCGGCTTACCGGGGAATCGACGCGAATAGTATTCCAGCGCATAGTAGATTCCCTCGGGTTGCAGTGGCATCTTCCACAGCTGCTCGAGGTCGCCCGGCGACAGCCGGGCCAGGTCCTGCGGGGTGTGCCCGTAGTAGTAATCGATGCCGACATAGTCGAGTTTCGCGGCGATGGCATCGATCATCGGACCGTTGACCACCGGTTCCGCGGTGCCGACGATGTAGGCGAGGTTGCTGGTCACCATGGCGTCCGGCTGCATCCGGTGGATGTCGTCGTAGATGGTGTTGTGCGCCTGGATCAGTCGCTGCTGCATCGCCGGGACGTCCGCCGGCGACAATCCGCCGTTGCGGGTTTCGTTGACGATGTACATTGCCGGCTCGTTGAACGTGACCCACAGCGGATTGCGAGAGGCATAGCGCTGCACCACCGTTCGCGCGTTGGCCAGCCAGTCGTCGAGCATCGCCGGATGCGCCCAGCCGCCGCGGTCGGCGGCCCAGCCGGGATACACCCAGTGGTCCAGGGTCAGCATCGGGCGGATGCCGTGTGCGGCCATCGTGTCGAGAACGCTGTCGTAGAAGGCGAATCCGGCCGCGTCCCATTCGCCGGGCCGCGGCTGCACCCGTGCCCATTCGACGCTGATGCGGTAGACGCCGACGCCGAGGCCGGCGGCCAGTCCGATATCGGAGCGATAGCCGGTGAAGAAATCGACCGCATCGTGGTAACGGTCGAAGTCGGGATGCGAGGCCACGTACCGGAGCCAGTTGCTGTCGGGCGCATGGCCTTCGCACTGGAATCCGGCGCTGGCCACACCCCACAGGAAGTCACCGCCCAGATTCGGCACGGTGGCCGGCGCGGCGGGACGGGCCCGGGCGAAGGCGGCGGGACCGGCCACGGCGGCGGCGGTCCCGGCGGCGAGCAGACCGAAAGCCTGGCGGCGACTGACGTTGCGCATCGAACTCCTCGGTATCCGGTGGGGCACGCTCCGGCAACGGTAACCCGGTCACCACTCGCGTACGGCCGGTTGCGGCGCAGTCATTCTCACCCGCAATTGGGCAAGTGTCCAGATGTTGCGTAATTCGGTCGAACACTGTCGGTGCGCGCGGCTAGGGTGGCGGCCATGGCCACGCACATGACGCATTGGGGAGCGTTCGACGCCGTCAGCGACGGCGAACGGCTGACCGACGTACGGCCCTGGCCCGGCGATCCCGAGCCCACCCCGCTGATCGGCAATGTGGCTTCGGCGCAGCATCACCCAACCCGCATAGACCGGCCCTACGTCCGGAAATCATGGCTCGAACACGGACCGGGAGCCTCCGGCCGCGGCAGCGATTCCTATGTCCCGGTGAGCTGGGACCGCGCGCTGGATCTGCTCAGCGGCGAATTGCGCCGGGTCTACAGCGAATTCGGCCCCGAAGCCGTCTACGGCGGTTCCTACGGCTGGGCCAGCGCGGGACGATTCCATCACGCCCAGAGCCAGTTGCACCGGTTCCTGAACTGCCTGGGTGGCTACGTCCGTCACGTCAACAGTTACAGCCTGGGCACCTCCACGGTATTGCTGCCCTATGTGCTGGGTCCGCTGTTCGCGCTGCTGGGACGCTTCACCGCCAAATCGGTGATCGCCGAGAACACCGAACTGGTGGTCGCGTTCGGAGGTATCTCGCCGAAGAACGCCGCGGTCAATCCGGGCGGTGTCTCGCGCCACCACACCCGCGACTGGATCGAGCGAGCCCGGCGGCGTGGCTGCCGGTTCGTCACCGTCGCCCCGCTGCGCGACGACACCGCCGAGGTCGCGGAGGCGGAGTGGATCGCCCCGCGCCCGGGCACCGACGCCGCGCTGATGCTCGCGCTGGCTCAGGTTCTCGACGCCGACGGCCTGGCCGACACCGCATTCCTGAACTCCCACACCGTCGGCTACGAACAGTTCGCGCACTATCTACGCGGCACGGCCGACGGGGTGGTGAAGGATCCCGTCTGGGCGGCCGCGATCACCGGGGTGCCGGCCGAACGCATCCGGGCGCTGGCACACGAGATGGCCGCGGCGCGCACGCTCGTCACGGTGAGCTGGTCGCTGCAGCGGGCGCAGTACGGGGAGCAACCGACGTGGCTGGGCGTGGTGCTGGCCGCCATGCTGGGCCAGATCGGATTGCCCGGCGGCGGTTTCGGACACGGCTACGGATCCTCGGCGAGCGTCGGCGAACCCACCCGCACTCTGCCGCTGCCGCGACTTCCCCAGGGCGCCAACCCGATCGACCGATTCATCCCCGTCGCGCGCATCGCCGATATGCTGCTCGCACCCGGCACCCCGTTCCGATACGACGGACGTGAGCTGCGCTATCCCGATATCCGCCTGGTCTATTGGGCCGGTGGCAACCCCTTCCATCACCATCAGGACCTGGCGCGCCTGCGCCGCGCGTTCGATCGGCCCGACACCATCGTCGTCCACGACTCGTTCTGGACCGCCACCGCCCGCCACGCCGATATCGTGCTGCCGGCCACCATGACCATCGAACGCGACGACTACGGCACGGGCGACAACGACGGCGTCCTGTTCCCGATGCCGGCCCTCACCCGCCCATACGGACAGGCCCGCGACGACTACGACATCCTCGCCGAATTGTCCGAAAGACTCGGCACCGGCAAGGAATTCACCGAGGGACGCACAACAGGCGAATGGCTGCGGCACCTGTACGAGCAATGGTTGTCCGACCTCGGCGAACGCGGACGCGGCTTCCCGGACTTCGACCGATTCTGGGCCGGTTCCGGTCTCGACCTGCCCCTCGCCGACCCAGCGCAGGTGGTGTTCGCGGATTTCCGCGCCGACCCCGGCACGCATCCGCTACCGACCCCCTCCGGTCGCATCGAGATCTTCTCCGAAACCATCGCCGGGTACGGCTACTCCGACTGCCCCGGCCACCCGATATGGCTCGAACCGGATGAATGGCTGGGCAGCGCTGCGGCACAACGCTTTCCGCTTCAACTGGTCGCCAACCAGCCGCGCACCAAACTGCACAGCCAGCTCGACGTCGGCGCCCACAGCCGATCGGTGAAGATCCGCGACCGCGAACCGGTGCGCCTACATCCATCGGAGGCCCACTCCCGCGGACTGGCCGACGGCGATATCGTGCGCCTGTACAACGACCGCGGCTCCTGCCTGGCTGGACTCGTCGTCGACGACGCGGTCGCGCCGGGTATCGCGCAACTGTCCACCGGCGCCTGGTACGACCCGGATCCCGCCGATCCGTCGTTCTGCCGGCACGGCAACCCGAACGTGCTCACCGCGGACCGCCCCTCCTCCACGCTGAGCCAGGGCAGTACGGGACAACTGGCGCTCGTGCAGATCGAGGCCTATCACGGCGCGGTCCCGAACCTGACGGTACTCACCCCACCGCGGATCGTTTCGGCCTCATCGGACGTTCGCTCGTAAATCGCCTGCCGGACAACGACATCCGGCCGGTGCGGTGCACGCCCATGTGCCGGGCTCCGGCCTCAGTCTTTTCGGCCGGTCAACGCCAAGCTGGTACCGAGTCCGATCATCATGAGCCCACCGGCACCTCCGACGGCGGCCAGTCGTCGGGGCGAGCGCGCGAACCAGGCGCGCGCTGTCCCGGCAGTCAGTGCCCACGCGGAGTCGAAGATCAACCCGAACATCGGGATACACATGCCGAGTATCAGCATCTGCACCGGAACCCAGCCGTTTTCCGGGGTGACGAATTGCGGCAGCAGCGCGGCGAGGAAGACCAGGGACTTCGGGTTGGCGAATCCGACGATCAGCCCGTCGCGCAGCATGGTGAGCGGACCACGCCGGAGTGCGGTCACCTCAGCGGTGAAGGTGTCAGCCAGCCGAGCTCGATGGCGAATCGCCTGGAGCCCCAGATAGATCAGGTAGGTCGCGCCCAGGACTTTGACGGCGGTGAACACGGTGGCCGACGCCGCGACCACCGTCCCGAGCCCGAACGCGACCGCGGCGACCTGCAGGTACACACCGACCGCGTTGCCGGCCACGGTGAACAGTGCTTCCCGCCGCCCGACCGTGATCGCACGGGTGATCGCGAACAGGACGCTCGGCCCGGGAATGACGACGAGCAGTGCGGCCAATCCGGCGAATTCGAGCAGATGATCACGCGCCACCACAGGACGACCCTAACGATCGGCGAACCGGCCCGGCCACCGGATTTCCGACTCCTTCTCCGTACCCGCGATGACTCGGCGCACCCACTCCAACGGCACCGGCGCCAGCTCATGGGCGTCGAGACCGACGTGAATCATCCGGCCGCGGATCCGCACCGAACTGTGCGTGTGGCCGTGCAGCAGCCAACGCCCGGCATTGTCACCGGTCGCGGGCAGCCGCCACTCCTCGAACCGGTTCTCGGCGGTATGGTCCCCGTCCGCGGCGCCGTGAAAGGGAAAGTGCGACAACAGCACCCGGTGACCGTCGATCTTGCGCACCGCGGACTGCTGCACCGAGGCGAACACCTCCAGATAGATCCGCTGCCAGTGATGCGCCCGGCTGCGCATCGGATGGCAGCCGTCGTGGTTGCCGGCCACCAGATGCTTCACCCCCGGCCGCCGCGACATCCACTCGAGTGCGGTCATCTGGGCCTTCGTGCCACCGACCGAGATGTCGCCGAGCACCCAGATCTGATCCTCGACGCCGACCCTGCCGTCCCACCGCTCGGCGAGCTCGGCATCGTGCGCCTCGGGTGTGTCGAACCCGCGCAGGCCCGACACCAGTCGATGCCCCACGTGCGGATCGGCGAGGAACCACACCTCGCTCATTAAGACTCCTCGTTCAGATAGGCACGCCGGATCCGTTGCAGCAGTGACTCGATCGGCGCTTCGTCGGGCTCCTCCCGCAGGGCCGAGGTCGCCTCGGCGAATGCCGCCTCGTACTCGGCGAACACCGCCCGCACCGGAGTCGCCCCCTCGGCCGCGGCCCGCTGCCCGAACTCGAGGTAGCGCTCCGGATCCGGCACTCGGATCGGCAGGAAGCCGGTGGTGTAGAGCTGATGTCCCTGCCACAGCAGCCGCAACGTGTGGCGGGCTTGTTTGGCGCGCCGGTCCGGCGACGGATGCGGGCGCTGTTCCAGATCACGCAGCTGCGCGGCGGCATACCCGACATACGCCCGCCGGACCCGCCTCGCCGACGCGAAACACCCGCGCAGCGAGACGAGTTCCCGCCCGAAAGCCGTTGTGACCGTGTAGGTGTCGAGCCACAGCAATTCGTAGGCCGTCGGATTGCACGACAGCATCAGGGCCATCGCCTTACCGATTTCGTGGTAGACGGCGTCGTCGCCACCGCGGCCGGTGCGGCTGGCTCGCGCCGGCGGATGCAAACCCAGCAACGTACTCGTCGGTTCCGCGTAGACCCCGGCATAGTCGGTATCGCTCATCGCCGTTGCCAAGCCGTACGCCTGCGACCCGACGACGCCCTCCAACAGCAGATTCTCCACCTGCCCACCCCCGTCCGTACGCCCTGTCGCCCGCTGCGACCAAGCCACGCCCCGAAGCGCACCGGCACCATCACCGGAGAGGCAACGATAGTGCGGGCGAACGGCCACGCGCACATCAATTTCCGGCCGCGCAGCCACTCAGACCCGCGCACCGCACAAACGCGACCGGTGGCGCAGCGGTATCGACATCGTGCGGATTCCCGCCCCACTCAATGGGAGAGTCTCGAGTGCGCAGCGCCGGCCGGGGCATCGGCGCCGACGCACTGGTCCGACTCAGCGCCCGCACTACGGTGCCCGGAAGCCGCCGATCTTCTGCTCGAGCAGTTCGGCCAGCCGCAGCGGGGTGCGGTCCTCGAACATCGGGCCGATGAGCTGCACTCCCACCGGCAGGCCATCGGGTGAGCGGCCCGCCGGTATGGCGGTGGCGGGCAGGCCGGGCATGGTGGCCATGCCGGCCCACACCAGCTGGTCGAAGTACGGGTACTCGACGCCGTCGATGTCGATGTGCCGGTCCTCCAGATCTCCGTTGTGGTCGTGCGGGTAGGCGGGAGTGGGCGTAATAGGGCACACCACCGCATCGAATTCGGAGAACAGTCGCCGCCAACCGTGGCGGTGGAGTTCGCGACCGTTGTTCGCCGCGACCCAGTCGCGGTGACTGAGCACCATGCCGCGCAATCGCGCCGCGTCGAGACCCCGATCGTCCGCGCTGAGGGCGGCGGCTCGGGTCTGCAGCTGCCGGTACACGTCGAGGGGAAGACCTGCTGCGGCGTTCGACAGCATCAGCTGCATATACAGTGTCGCCGCTTCGGTCGGGTCGGGCAGCAGCGGGCTGTGCCGTTCCACGCGGGCACCCTCGTCCACGAGCGCCTCGGCGACCCGGTTCACGCCCGCCCGCACCGCCGCCCCGGTCGGAATGAGCGGATGGTCCTCGACGACCAGCACACGGAAGTCGGCCAGCCGTTCGTGGCGCGCGGGCGGCAATACGACGTCGTAGGCGACGCCGTGGGTCAGCGGGTCCGGTCCGGCCATCACGTCGAGCAGGAGTGTGAGGTCGCGGGCGGTGCGCGCCATCGGACCGACAACGGCGAGGTCGAGGTCCACCGGCAGTGCCGGCGCGGGCGGCGCGACCATCCCGCGGGTCGGCGCCAGACCGAGTGTCGGCTTGTGCGCGTAGATGCCGCAGAAATGCGCGGGGGTGCGCAACGAACCGGCAAGGTCGGAGCCGATGGACAGCGCGCCGAATCCGCATGCCAGGGCCGCCGCCGAACCGCCGGACGACCCACCCGACGTGCGGCCGTGATCCCACGGATTGTTGGTGGTGCCGTAGATCTCGTTGAAGCTCTGGATATCTCGCAGCATCAGCGGCACATTGGTTTTGCCGAGGATCACCGCACCGGCGGCCTTCAACCGCGATACCTGTACCGCGTCCTCGGTCGGTACATAGTCGGCGTGCTGCGGTATACCCCAGGTCGTGGGCAGCCCGGCCATATCGTAGGACTCCTTGACCGTCACCGGAATACCGAGCAGCGGGCGGTCCTCGCCGCGGGCGCGCGCCCGGTCGGCAGCGCGCGCGGCGGCCCGCGCATTGTCGAAGTCCGGCACACAGATCGCGTTGATCGCCTTGTCGTCGCGCTCGATACGGGTGATCGCCGCGTCGGTCAGCTCGACCGAGGTCACCACACCGGCACGCAAGGCAGCCGCAATTTCTTCGGCCGACTGAAAGTTCCACTCCATGAATCGGAAGGTATTGGTCCGCGGCAGGGGGCATAAAATACCTCTTCGCGCAAAGAGGAAATTCGAACGAGGCCACTTGCAGGGCAAATCAACGCATTCGTTCTGTCATATTCCCAGGTCATGACGTAGACAGCGCCCCGGCTTTGCCGGCGCAAGCCATGAAATGCCGTTTCAGACAACGGGATAGATGTCACAATGGCTGCCGAATTTCCACTTCTGCCGCAGACCGTTCGACTCGGCCTCACAACCCGAGTTTCGTTACCGCGTTGTCCTCCAACGGGTTCGCGGTGCGGATGTAGCCGTGCACGGTGCGCGGATTGGACCAGCGGCCCTGGCGCATGATTTCGCGGTCGCTCGCGCCGCCCAATGCGGCCTGGGTGGCGAATCCGGCGCGCAGCGAATGTCCGGAGAACAGGGCCGGATCGAGTCCCGCCCGTGCGGCATAGCGTTTCACCAGTTCCGCCACCGCCCGCCCGGAAATCGGCTGCGCGCCGATGCCGCCGTGCCGCGACACCGGCGGGAACAGCGGGGCCTGCGGATCGACCCGGGTGGCGCCGGTGAAGCCGTGGCAGCGGTGGATGTCGGTGGCGGCGGTAGTGCGCTCAGTCCAGGACCGCAGATCGTCGGCGCCGCCATCGGAATGGATGTCGCGCAGGTCGATCCACTCCGCGAAGGCGCACACCGGACACGTCGAGGGTCGTGCCCCACGCGGCAGGGCCACCGATTGGGCGCCCGCGCCGGTCGGATCGGTTTTTGTCGCCGGCAGCCGCACCAGCAGCACGGGCTCGCCCGTGCGGTGATCGACGGTGACCGCCACATCGCCGACGCGTAGTCCGGCGAGTTCGCTACGGCGCAGTGCCCCGGCGAAGCCGACGAGCAGCATCAGCCGGTCTCGGCGGCGGGCCGGCTCGGTGGGCCAGCCCGGGGCCGGCAATCCGTCCAGCAGTTGTTCGAGCGTGTGCAGCAGCACGGGACGCTTACGGTTGGGCACGCTGCGACGGGTGCGGCGAATGCCACGCAGGGTCAGCCGCACCACATCGGATCGGGTCGGGGAGGGCAGGCCGTTGGCGGCATGGACCGCGGCGATGGCGGCGCTCTTGCGTTCCAGTGTGGCCGGCCCGAAGGCCCACTCACCGGACGGTTTTCGCGCATCGGCGGCCGCGGCCAGATATACCGCGACGTCCAGGGCGTCCGCGGGAAGTGCGCACCGCGCCTCGGCCGCACACCACGCCGACCATCCGATCCAGTCGGATCGGTAGGCGCGCACCGTGTTCGGCGACTGTGAAGCCTCCAGATAACGGCTCAGTGCCCCGGCTTGCTCGGTGTCGAAGCGCTCCCGCACCATCCGCAGGGCGACCGTGTCGACGAGCACGCTGCGCACACCCCGCCGTAATTCGGTGCGAACCGCCTCCGGCACGGCGATATCGACGACCACGGGATCCGGTGAGACGCTCATCGCGAGACAGGCTACCGGGCAACGACGTTCGCCGCGCCCGCCCGCGCCGGGAAGAATGATCGACCGTGCCGTCCGTGACAGTCGCCGCCGACGATCCCGCCCGAGCCGACGTGCGGGCTCTGGCCGCCCGCCATCTCGCCTTCGCGCGGGCCCATACCCCCGCCGAGGCCGTCTTCGCGCTCGACCAGGGCGGATGGGCCGATCCATTACTCACGCTGGTCACCGCTCGGCGCGACGGTCTGCTGCTGGGTATGGGCGCGGTGCGTGATCTCGGTGGCGGGCACGGGGAACTGAAATCGATGCACACCCTCGACGCGGCGCGCGGGCACGGCGTCGGCGCCGCGATCGTCACGCATCTGCTCGAGCTGGCACGCGCCCGCGGCTGGGCGCGCGTGAGTCTGGAAACCGGTGCGGGCGAAGCGTTTCGGCCCGCGCGGACGCTGTACGAACGGTGCGGGTTCGTGCGGTGCGGCGCGTTCGGCGACTACCTCGACAACGGGACGAGTGTCTTCATGACGCGCGCGGTGTGAGCTGCGGGCGAAGCGGAAGCGCGGGAACAGAAGTAGCCCGGAATCGGATTGCGCGGAGTTCCCCCGAACTCCCTTCCACTATCAATATATATCGCACAGAGGGTCTTGCGGCAAGGCCGGGGGTGTGCTGCACAATCGTCGAGCCAACGCCATGACCTGCGAAAATCGGCGGTTTCGCGGGCTCGGCCACCACCGTGTCGAATGGGGTTTCATGATTGACGTGATCGTTGCCGGTGCCGGGCCTACCGGTCTGATGCTGGCGTGCGAATTGCGGTTGCACGGCCTGAACCCGGTCGTGCTGGAGAAGGAGATCGAGCCGACGAAGGTTGTCCGCGCGCTGGGCCTGCACGCGCGCAGTATCGAGGTGATGGATCAGCGGGGGCTGCTGGAGCGTTTCCTCGAGCTGGGCACGAAATATCCGGTCGGCGGGTTCTTCGCCGGTATCACGGCACCGCAGCCGGAGCTGGACTCGGCGCACGCGTATGTGCTCGGCATTCCGCAGACGGTCACCGATCGGCTGCTCGCCGAACATGCGGCCGAGATGGGCGTCGACATCCGGCGCGGCTGCGAAGTGGTCGGCGCTACCCAGGATGCGGAGGGTGTGACCGTCGACTTGGCCGACGGCAGCCGGCTGCGCGCACGGTATCTCGTCGGCTGCGACGGCGGACGCAGCACCGTGCGCAAACTCGTGGGGATCGATTTCCCCGGTGAACCGACGCGGGTGGAGACGCTGCTGGGGGAGGTCGAGCTGGACGCGCCGCTGGAGACCGTGACCGCGGTGGTGACCGAGGTCCGCAAGACCCAGCGGCGTTTCGGGGTCGGGCCGTCGGGCAACGGGACGTTCCGCTTCGTGGTGCCGGCCGAGGGGTTGTCCGAGGACCGTACGGTGCCACCGACGATGGAGGAGGTGAAGCGACAGTTGGTGGCCACCGCCGGCACCGACTTCGGCGTGCATTCACCGCGCTGGCTCTCGCGTTTCGGAGACGCGACCCGGCTGGCCGCGCGGTATCGGTCCGGACAGGTGCTGCTGGCCGGGGATGCCGCGCACGTCCATCCGCCGGTCGGCGGTCAGGGTCTCAACCTCGGCATCCAGGACGCGTTCAATCTGGGGTGGAAGCTGGCCGGCGAAGTCGCCGGCTGGGCGCCCGCCGGGCTGCTGGACAGCTACGAGTCCGAGCGGCACCCGGTCGCCGCCGACGTGCTGGACAACACGCGCGCGCAGATGGAGCTGATATTGCTCGAGCCGGGGCCCCGTGCGGTGCGGCGGCTGCTCACCGAGCTCATCGATATCGAGGAGGTCAACCGGCGGCTGACCGAGAAGATCACCGGCACCGCGATCCGCTACGACTTCGGTGACGGGCACGAACTGCTCGGCCGGCGCCTGCGGGACGTGCGGTTGAAGGACGGACGCCTCTACGGGTTGATGCACGCGGGCCGCGGACTGCTGCTGGATCAGACCGGCCGGCTGTCGGTGGCGGGGTGGGCCGACCGGGTGGATCACGTCGTCGATGTCAGCGACGAATTGGATGTTCCCGCAGTTCTTCTACGGCCGGACGGGCATGTGGCGTGGGTCGGCGACGACCAGGACGATCTGCTGGCCCATCTCCCGACCTGGTTCGGCGCGGCCTGATCGGCCGCCGGATCTACGGTCGCGCCACGACACCGAGGGTGCGGGCGGTGGCGATGGTGGCGAGGCGGTCGTCGGCGCCGGTGTCGCGCAGATCGACCCGTCCGACACCGCCCCGCAGCGTCGCGGTGGCCGTCACCGGGCCCACCTTGGCCGGTTGCAGATAACGCAGGCCGAGGAAGCTGAGGCTGTCACCGGGAGCCAGGGACAGCACGGCTTCCTCGGCCGCGACGGCGATGAGGCCGCCGTTGACGCTGCCGGCGGCGTTGAGCACCTCGTCGGTGCGCGGGAGAACGGCCACGCCGGGGCGCGCCCGTTCGCAGCGCAGGCGTTCGGCCAGGGGAGTGGTGAGCCGATCGCGGCCGGCCGGCATGTCGATGCTGAGCGCGCGGGGAAGTTGCAGGTCCGGGTCGGGGGCGACCATGAAGGAGGCGCCGGCCAAGGCCAGCGGTTCGCCGTCGACGGCGAAGTCGATCTCGGCCACGAAGACCGACCGGCCCACCTTCACGGTGCGGCCGATCGCCTCGAGCTGCCCGGCCGCGGGCGCGGGCCGGTAGAGGTTGACGTCGAGTTCCAGGGTCACCGGGACCCGCGGATGCATCACCAGCGACGCCAGCAACCCGGCCACGGTATCGGCCCAGGTGGCGAGAATGGAGGTGCGCAGATGCGCGGTTCCCGGCGCGTGCAGTTCCGGCACGATGGTCGCGGAACCGTGCACCTCGTCACCGGCGCGCCGGGTAGCGAAGCCGAGTTCGAGCAGCACGTGGCGGCGCGGGGACAGTCTGCTTTCGACACTCACGGCATCTCCTCCGGTCCGGTGCGTCCCGGCCGGGCCACACATGAGCGATTTGATTCTACTTCAGCGAGAATCACGTTCTCGTCGGCTATCGCGGGCCGCTGATGCGCGCCTTCATCGCGGCGAGCCGGGCGGCGAACTCCTCGGAATCCAGCGAAGCCACCTGGGGCACGATCTCCGCGTCGACGGCCTCGGCATGCGCGTCCAGAGTGCGTGTGTGGCGCATGGTGCGTTTGGTGGTGATCAGCAGATCGCGCGGCGCCTCGGCCGCACCGGCCGCCAATTCGACTGCGGCAGAGAGCAAGTCGTCATGGTCGCCGAGGACGACACGATGCACCAGGCCCGCACTGTGGGCCGCGTCGGCATCGAGGATCTCGCCGAGCAGCGTCATGGCCGCGGCCTGCTGCGACCCGACGGCGCGCTGCAACATCCAGGTCATGCCGCCGCCCGGATGGATACCCAGCCGCAGGAATCGCGCATCGAACCGAGCGCGCGGTCCGGCGAGGCGCACATCGGCGGCTAGCGCCAGATTCAGCCCCGCGCCGACCGCGGCCCCACCGACAGCCGCGACCGTGGGCAGCGAGCATTCGGCCACAGCGAGGAATCCCGCGTAGATGGCCCGCAAGCCTTCCTCCGCCGCCTCGCCGAGTGCGCTGAGATCGGCGCCCGCGCAGAATGCCGGCGGAGCCCCGGTGATCACCACCGCGTGCACCCCGGCATCGGCTTCCGCCTCCGCGATCGCCGCCGCCAGCTGCTCGGACAGCCCGAGTGTCAACGCATTTCGGCGTTGCGGGTCCGATACCGTCACCACCGCGACCGCATCGCGCCGCTCCACCGTGATCTCCGCCATGGCGTCATCGTAAGGGAGGGCGCGGTCGATACGATCCGGGAATCCGAGTCGAACCGGACGAGCAAGGGAGCCCGCATGAAGGCCGTCATCGTATGTGTCTCGGTATCGCACGGCAATACCCGGCGGATCGCCGAGGCCATGGGCGAAGTGCTCGGCGCCCGCGTCGTCGGGCCCGAGGAACTCGACACCGCCGAACTCGCCTCCTGCGACCTCGTGGGATTCGGGTCCGGCATCTTCACCATGAACTTCCATCCCCGCTTGCGCGAGCTGATCCGCGCGCTGCCGGCACAGTCCGGTACCAAGGCGTTCGTCTACGCCACCAGCGGTATGCCGGAAACACCCCTGCGCCGCTATACCCGTTCGCTCGCAACGCTTCTCACCCAGCGCGGCTTCACGGTGCTCGACACCTTCACCTGCCGCGGCCTCGATACCTGGCTGCCGATGCGAATCGTCGGCGGAATCAGCAAGGGACATCCCGACGCCGCCGACCTCCACGCGGCACGCACCTTCGCCGAAGGGCTGCGCGACCGCGTCACCGCCGGGCGCTGAAAGCGCCACCTTCGCCCGGGCCCACGCGGCGGCCGGTATGCACCCGCCGCGTGGGGTCCGGGCGTCAGCCCGCGGTCCGGCCGTCCAGTGACTCGCGGATGATGTCGGCGTGCCCGGCGTGCTGCGCGGTCTCGTGAATCAGATGCATCAGCACCCGGCGCACGCTGCGCGCCGCACCCGTCTCGTGCCACGGCGCGTCGGGGAGCGGATGCGTGGCCGCGAGATCGGGCACGGCGGCGATGATCTCCTCCGTGCGCGCGGCGATCTGCTCGTAGCGGGTCAGGATGCCGGCGAGCGTTTCACCGGGCAGCATCACGAAGGTGTTGCGGTGGTCGATGGCCCACTGCGGATACTCCCGCGCGGTGCCGGCGGCGAAGTCCGCCCAGGTGACCCCCTCGGGCAGCTCGTAGGTCATGGCCGAGGGGCCCTCCACGACGAACCGCAGCCAGTTGTCCTCCATCGCCGCGACATGTTTGACCAGCCCGCCCAGCGACAGGGCGCTGACGGTGGGATGCGCGCCGGCCTGCTCGTCGGTCAGCCCGTCGACGGTGCCGCGCAGGGCGCTGCGTGCGGCGGCGAGCTGGGCGAGCAGATCGGCGCGTTCGCCGTCGAGTGCGGACGCCGGGGTGTTCTCGGTGGTCATCGTTGTCCTTTCGGGTCGTTGTCGATTCCGATACCAACGATCGCAGCGAACTAGGTCGGGTTGTGTCCGCTTGTCGCGGGCGGAAGAGATTCGTGGCGTGGCCGCAGGGGCGGAAGAGGGCGCCAGGACACCGGCACCTGGCGCATGAGCAAGGCACAGTCGAGCACTGCGGTGCCGGGCGGGAACCGGTCCCGGTCGTCGAAGACCGTGGACCGAACCGAGGAGACCTCGACCGGTTCGACGTGCCACGAGTTCGTCTGGAGCTCGAGCCCATCGAGGCATCGACCGCCACGCGTGGCCGAGAATCCGGCAGAGCCATGCCGAAAGAAGTCCGATGCCTGCGCCAGATCGGCGAACAGTTCGCTTCCCTGGAACCGCTCGGCGGTCCGGACATCCACGCTGACGGACAGGGATTCGTCATGACTGGCGAAGGCCACATGCAGGTCCTGCGTCGTCTCCCGCACGTCGAACCGCGCCAGACTGTGCTCACCCGGAAACAGTCGGCCACCGGCAAGGACATTGATCACCGAGCCGCTGTCGCGACGCGAGATGTACACACCGGTCGATCGTCCCTGCGGACCATCCCACTCAACCGCGACGCGATGTGCCGCGTTCTCGCTGCGCAGCCCGATCCAGCCGGGTAGCCGACTGGGTCGCAACTGCCCGAGGCGGATCAGGCAGATTCCGGCAACCGCCCAGCCGCCGACCAATTGAGGCCGCATCGGCGGCGGCACCAAGCTCGCGGCAGCCTCAGGGGCGACGCGGTAGTTCACCAGAAGGCGTCGCTCGACGACGCTGGACATCTGCGGTGGTCTCATCAGGTTCCCCTGTTCTCGGTGGTTCGGGGTCTGCGCTGTCTGACGATGACCTGCTCCGGGCAGATCGCGCTCAGGAACCTGCCGACACATAAAGCCAGTCGTTCCTCGACAAGCGAGTAGAAGATTCGATTGCCGGCTCGTCGCTCTCGGACGAGCCCGGCTGCCTTGAGTACGCCCAGATGCCGGGAGATCGACGGACCGCTGATCGGAAACTTGGCGGCGATTTCCCCTGCGGTCAACTCGCCGGAGCGCAAGTCCTCGAGGATCTGTCGGCGAGTGGGGTCGGCCAGCGCGCGGAACACCCCGGCTTCCTCTTCAGGCCCGATCTCGGTCATATTTTGACTTTAGCACTATAGCTAAATAGCGAATAACGACAGGATTCCAACCGTCAGATCACATCGTGGTCAGGGTGTTCGGTGAACTGTTTGTTCGCGAGTTCTACCGGGACCCCGCGTGTTTCAGGCGCCGAGTGCAAGCTCTGGGTCAATTGGTACGGCCGTACCACCGAGCACAGTTTTTGGTGTGTTGCGTTGTAGTTACGTTTAGTTGGATGCGACCAAACGTAAACGTAATAGCCAGAGGAGATTTCGAAGCGAAGTGCAGGGCTGACCTCCGATAAGGTTCACTTATCGGAGGTCAGCCAAATATGGAATCCGCTGGGGCTTCCCAGCTTTCGTTTCGTGTCGTTCCGTTGGTGATGACGAAACAAACGCTACGATTCCCAGGTGTCGAGCATCTGTAACTACCCCGGCTGTACGCGCACCATCACCCGCGGCGGGACTCCGGGACGGCCGTCGGAATATTGCGACCATCCCGAACACACGCGATGGCGGGCATGGCGGGAGCGACAGCGTCGTCAGCAGGAGGGTGAGGGGACGGAGACGAACGTCACTGTGACGCAACCAGGTCCGGTGACCGCCGCCCGGTTGCGAGCCGACGAGATGCTCACTCAGTTCCGGACTCTGGCCGACCAGCTGAGCAACACGCTGTCGGTCGCCGTGGCCGAATTGTCGACCCTGGCCGACCCTTCGGTGGCCGAGGCGCAGGTCCAGGCCGTGCAGGCCGATGCCGCGCGGCGCATCGCGGAGGCCGAGGTCGCCACCGTGGCAGCGGAGAAGGCGCGGCGCGAGGCCGAAGACGCCCGCGACGCAGCGGAATCGGCGGCCGAAGACGCCGCCGCGGCCGCCGAGACGGCCGAAGCGCGTATCGCGGAGGCACTCACCGCACGCGACGACGCACTGCGGGAAGTGCAGCGCGTCAGCAAACAGGCGGCCGACGACGTATTCGCCGCACGCACCGAGGCCGACGCCGAGATACGCGCGGTTCGCGCGCAGTGCGCGCACGACGTCGACGAGGCGCGGCGGCAGGCCGCCGAGCAAATCGAATTGGCGCGCACCACGTTCACCGCGGAACTCGAACAGGTGCGTCGCGACAGTGCCCAGCGCATCACCGCCGCCGGCGCCGAACGCGACCTGGCCGTCCAGCGCGCCGCCGACGCCGAACGCGCCATCGAACGCGCCGAATCGGCCGTCGCGGAACGAAACCGGACCCTGGAGGAGACCAAGGCGGAATTGGCCCGCGCCCGCGGCGAGATCGACCGGATGCGGGCGGAGGCGAATGCGGCACAACAGCGTGCCGCCGACGATATCGCCGCCGTGCGCGCCGAAGCCGCCGCGGCCGCAGAACACGTCGCGCAGCAGACTGCGGCCCGGCTCGCGGCGGTCGAGGACGCGCGCCGCCAGACCCTGGCCCGGGCCGAACGGGCCGAGGCGCAACTCGACGCCGAACTGTCGCGGCGGACCGGCACGCGCACCGCGCGGGAGAGCGAATCAGGCACTGGCGCACCAGAAATGGCCGATCCCCGCTGACGTGGTGATCAATCACGCAATCAACCGGCGACAGGCTTGGAAACCACGCCGAGACCGAGTCGATCGTCGGCTTCGGCGGGGGCCGACCGCTATGCTCGACAACTAATCAGCCACGGCTGCGACGGGCGTCGTGGGAATCGAGAGGTGACAAGTGAACGACGACGCCATGCGAGCGCGGCAAGCAAGGCCGAGCGTGGCACGGGTATACGACTACATCCTCGGCGGACGGGACAACTACGGAGTCGACCAGAACCTCGCGGACTACTTCATCGACTTCCTGCCCGGTTCCGAACAGGTCGCGATCACCGCTCGCGCGGCCACGCTGCGCGCCGTACGCAGCATGTGCGCCAATGGAATTCGCCAATACATCGATCTGGGATGCGGACTGCCCACCACCGAGAACGTGCACGACGTGGTACGCCGCCAGCATCCCGACGCACCGATCGTCTACGTCGACAACGATCCCTTCGTCGTCGCCCACGGCCGCGCGCTGCTGTCGGTCGACGATCGGATCGCGGTGCTGGGTCGCGACCTGTGCCAGGTCTCCGACATTGCCGACCATGCCGATGTCCAGCGACTGATCAACTTCGACGAACCGGTGGGCCTGCTGTTCGGGGTCGTGTTGGCTTTCGTGGAGGACAACGAGAATCCCGCCGGTGTGGTCGGCGACTGGGCCGCCCGTGTTCCTGCCGGCAGTCAGGTCTACATCTCCCATTTCCGCTCCGGGCACAACCGCGAGACCAACACCACCGAGCGGAAGGTGCTCGACGCCTTCGGGCGCGGTCGCTGGCGCAACGACGACGAGATCGAGGCGCTGTTCGGCGAGCTGGAACTGATCGATCCGGGCCTGCAGCCGTGCGCGCGCTGGTGGCCGCGCTCGGCCGCCGAGGATTCCGGCAGTGGCCGCGAACTCAGCGTGTGGGAGCAACTGATCGTCGCCGGACTGGCCCGCAAATCCGCCTGAGCCGCACCGGGATCGGCACCCGCGCGTCAGCGCAGGGTGCCGATCCAGCGGCGCGTCTGCGCCGGATCGATGACGTCGTCGAGTTCGAGCACCGTCGCGGCGGTGAGCGCCTTCCCGCTCTCGTAGGCGGCGCGGACCAGATTGTCGAATGCGGTGGCCCGCTGCACCGGATCCTCGATCGCCGCGAGTTCCTTCGCGAACCCCAGCCGTACGGCTCCCTCCAGACCCATTCCGCCGATTTCCCCGGTGGGCCAGGCGATGACGAACCGCGGGGCGCGAAACGATCCGGCCGCCATCGCCTGCGCACCCAATCCGTAGCCCTTGCGCAGAATGACGGTGCCCCACGGCACCGACATGGCGGCCGCGTCGATGAACAGGCGGCTGAACTTCGTGACGGTGGCATGGGTTTCGGCCTCCGGCCCGACCATGAAACCCGGTGTGTCACACAGTGATACGATGGGCAGTCCGTGTGCGTCGCACAGTCGCAGGAAGGCGCTGAGCTTGTCGGCCGCCGGGGCGTCGATGGCGCCGCCCAGGTGATGGCAGTCGTTGGCGATGAGCCCGAAAGCCCTGCCCTCCACGCGGATCAGCGCGGTGACCACGCCCGCGCCCCAATCGCGGCGTAATTCCAAGACCGAACCGGTGTCGGCGACCGCGGCGACGGCCGCGCGGATGTCATAGGCGCGCAGCCGGTCCTGCGGCACCACATGGCGGGCCAGCCGCGGGTCCGGCTCCTCCCACGTGTCGAGGGCCCCTTGGAAATAGCCGAGGTAGTCACGCGCGATCGCCACCGCCTCGGCCTCGTCGCCCGCGACGATGTGCACCACACCGTTGCGGCGCTGCACCCGCACGGGCCCGATCTCTTCCGGTGCGTAGACCCCCAGGCCACCGCCTTCGATCATCGCGGGCCCGCCCATGCCGATATTGGCGTCCGGCGTGGCGATGACGACATCGCACATGCCGAGCAGCGCGGCATTTCCGGCGAAGCAGCGCCCGGACACGATGCCGATCAGCGGGACCGTGCCCGAGAGGGCGGCCATCGCACGGAAAGTCGTCACGTCCAGGCCCGAGATACCCGAGTGATCGGTGTCGCCGGGCCGTCCGCCGCCGCCCTCGGTGAAAAACACCACCGGAAGTCGTTGTTCGCGTGCCAGTTCCAGCATGCGGTCGGTCTTGGCGTGATTGCGCATGCCCTGGGTACCGGCCAGCACCGTGTAGTCGTAGGACATCACCACCGCCCGGGCGCGGTCGTGACCGAATCGTCCGGCGTTGACGGTCGCCACGCCCGCGACGAGCCCGTCGGCCGGCGTATTCGCGATGAGATCCTCGATACTGCGCCGGGAACGCTGCGCCGCCACCGCCAACGCCCCGTATTCAACGAAACTGTCGTCGTCGACCAGATCGGCGATGTTCTCGCGGGCGGTGCGACGCCCCAGCCGGTGTCGCTTGGCCACCGCCTCCGGGCGTGCGTCGTCGAGTCCGGCACGGTGGCGGGCCCGCACCTCCGCGAGATCCTCGCGTTCGGCGTCGAGGTCCACGGCGGTGAGGTCGGCGTGTTCGCCGTCGTGGTCCGCGTCGTCCCACACCAGCAGTGCCGCATGCGGATCCACCACCGTCGCGGGTTCGGCCAGCACCCGCACCACTCGCAACGACTGTCCGGCGCGGACCACGTGATGCATCTTCATCGCCTCCACGACGGCGACCTCTGCGCCCGCGGCCACCACCGTGCCCGGTTCGACCACGCTGATCACCGTGCCACCCAGGGGTGAGCGCAAGACTTGTTCGTCATCGTCGAACTGCTCCGCCGGGGCCGGGGCACCGGCCGCGGGCGGTGTCGGCGGGGGAGCCGATTCCTCGGCCCGGCGCGCCAATTCGGCGCTGTGGCGTTCGAACCACAGCGTGTCGACCGTGGTGTCGCCGGGCAAGGCGTCGAGGACGGCGCGCTGCAGGGCGACCGTAGTGTCGACGCCGTCGATCGTGGTTTCGGCCAGCGCGTCGGCGGCGCGCCGCAGCGCCGCCGGACAGGTCGGTCCGCGGGCGATGATCTTGGCCAGCAGTGAATCGAAGCCGGCGCCCTGACGCATCCCGCTGTAGGCGGCGGTGTCGACGCGCACACCGGATCCGGTCGGGGGAGTGAACCGGGTGAGCACGCCGATGCTGGGCAGCACATCGCCTGTCGCGCTGAGAATTTCGGCATTGACACGCACCTGCACCGCATATCCGCGGTCGGCGTGCGACAGCGCGAGATCGTCCAGTGTGTGGCCCTGAGCGAGGTCGAACTGTACGGCCACCAGATCCAGGCCCGTCACCTCCTCGGTGACGGTGTGCTCGACCTGCAGCCGCGGATTGACCTCGAGGAACCACGCGGTGTCGCCGCGCACCAGGAATTCGACCGTGATCACGCCACGACAACCGACCGTTTCGGCCAGCCGTACCGCCTCGGCATGCAGGTGCTCGCGCATATCCGGCGCGAGTGAGGGCGCGGGCGCGATCTCGATCAACTTCTGGCGGCGCCGCTGCACGCTGCAATCGCGATCGCCGACCGCGACCGCGCGCGAACCGTCGGCGACGATCTGCACCTCGATGTGGCGGGCGTGTTCGACCAACGCCTCGGCGTAGACGGTGTCGTCACCGAAACCCGCGCGAGCCTCGGCGCGGCAGTGTGCGTAGGCCTGCGCCAGTTCTTCGCGACGGCGCACCACGCGCATCCCGCGTCCGCCGCCACCGGCCGTCGCCTTGATCATCACACCCTCGGGGTGGGCGAGGAGCAGGGCCTCGATCTGCTCGGGTCCGGCGGCGCCGGCGGTCGCGGGCAGCACTGCGACACCGGCCTGTTCCGCGGCACGCCGGGCCGCCACCTTGTCGCCGAAGGTCCGCAGTACCTCCGGAGCCGGCCCGGCGAATACCAGTCCCGCTGCCGCGCATGCGGCGGCGAAATCGGCGCTCTCGCTGAGGAATCCGTAGCCCGGATGTACCAGCGCGCCCGGCCCCGCACTGCCGGCGGCCGCGACGACGGCGTCGATGTCGAGGTAGGCCGCGGCGCCCGAGCCCGGCAACCGGACCGCCTCGTCGGCCAGCCGCACCGGCATCGCGTCCGGCTCGTCCGCCGTCGACAACGCCCACGTGCCGTAGCCGCGCTCTCGCGCTGTACGCAACACACGGACCGCCACTTCACCTCGGTTCGCCACCACCACCTGCATGCCGCCAGTCTGATTGACATTGACGTCAACGTCAATATGCTGGACGGTATGACCTCGTCGTGGAGTGTGCGAGCGGCCCGGGAGCGCTCGGATACCGACCGGCATCGGGCCCTGCTCGATGCCGCGGCCGACGTTTTCATCGAACGCGGCTACGCGGCGACGACGGTGGCCGCGATCACCGCCCGGGCCGGTGTCTCCCGCGCGACGCTGTATGTCTACTTCGCCTCGAAGGACGAGATCTTCCACGCGCTCGCCACCCGGGTTCGCGACGAATTCCTCGCCGCCCAGGAACCCGAACTGGCCGATTCCGATCCGCGAGAGATGTTGCGCGCCACCATAGAATCGTTCGCCGAGGCGGTCCTGCACGCCGGCCCGCTGCTGCGGTTGATCGAAGAGCGCGGCGCCGTCGACCCCGAGATCGGCGAGCTGGCCGCCGAAATCTCCGAACGTCCGATCCGCCGCTTCGCCCGCTACCTGGACCGGGAACACCGTGCCGGGACCGTCACCCCCGCGGCGCCGGTTCGCGTGGTCGCCGAAACAGTCGGCTATGCGCTGACCAGCGGCATGCTCGCCCGCCGGGCCGATCCGGCGCCCGAGCGCGCCCGGTATCTCGCCGAGATGCGGCAGATCGCCGAAACCCTGCTCGGGCTGCGCCCGGCCGCCGAATTTTCGGCTTGACCTTCACGTTACGGCAACTTCTACCGTCGAAGACGAGGCCGGAGCGACCGGCCTCAGGACAGATGGGAAGCACCATGAGCTGGTCGATCGCGGAGGTGGCGAAGATGTCGGGAGTCACCGCCCGCACCTTGCGCCACTACGACGACATCGGTCTGCTCACCCCGGCTCATGTGGGCAGCAACGGCTATCGCTACTACGACGAGCAGAGTCTGTTGCGGCTGCAGCAAATCCTCGTGCTGCGCGAGCTGGGGCTCGGTCTCGCCGAGATCGCCGAGGCGGTCGACTCCGAACCGGACACGCTGGCGGCGCTCAAACGCCAGTACGCCCGGCTGCTCGCCGAACGCGACCGGCTGGGACGGATGGCCGAGACCGTGGCGCGCACCATCGCCGAACTCGAAGGGAACAAGGAGATGTCAGTGCAGATCAACCGCCCGGAAAATCTGTTCGCGGGCTTCGATCACACGCAGTACGACGACGAGGCCAGGGAGCGCTGGCCCGAACAGTTCGAGCAGTCGCGGCAGGCGACCGCCGATATGACCGCCGAGGACGTCGAGCGCATGCAGCGGGAACTGACCGCCGCGATGATCCGGATGGCCGAATTCATGGCCGCCGGAACACCGGTCGAGGATGCGGCGGTACAGGCCGAAATCCACGCTCAGTACGAGGGGATCCGCCGTTTCTGGACCCCGAACCGGAGCGCGTACACCTGCCTCGGCCAGATGTATGTCGCCGACGAACGGTTCAAGGCGAACTACGAGCGGATCGCGGCCGGATTGGCCGAATACCAGCGCGACGCCATGGCCGTCTACGCCGAGCAGCGGCTCACCGACTGATCGGCGTAGATACGGCCGCCTCGCCGCGGCGCACGATGAGCACGCCGGTGAGGACCAGCACGCCGCCGAGCAACTGGGCGGGGTGCGGGGCCTCACCGAGCAGTGCCCACGCGACGATCAGGGCCGCCACCACTTCGAGCAGCCCCGTGAACGCCGCCGCCCGGGAGCCGAGCAGGCGGGTGGCGGCGATGCCGGCGACGTAGGCGAGGGCAGCGGTCACGGTGCCGAGGATCGCGATCGGCAGCCACCACGGCATCGTGACACCCTGGTACACAACGGGATTCGCGGTGGCTCGCAGCGGAAGGACGCCCGTTGCTCCGGCGGCGAGCAGTCCGAGTCCGCCGACGAGCAGCCCACCGGTGGCCAGGACGGTTCCCGGCAAGGTGCCGTGGCCGTGCGCCGAGAGCAGGAAGTACACCACCCCGCAGGCCATGGCCAGCAGCGCCCAGCAGATGCCGATCCAGTCGGTGGCCGCGCCCGACCGCAGATCGATCACGAAGAACAAGCCGGTGAGGCCGAGGAAAGCCCCGGCCACCGTCGGCCCGGCCGGACGTTGCCGGCGACGCAGCCACAACCAACCGACCACTGCGATCGGCGAGGTGTACTGGATCAGCAACGCCATCCCCACCGCCAGACGCGATACGGCGGTGAAATACGCCAGCTGCACTCCGGCGATCGCCACCAGCCCGTAGCCGAGGATCAGAGCCGCGTTGCCGCGCACCGACTTCCAGTTGTTGCGCAGTTCGACGGCCGCGATCGGTACGAGCGCCACGGCGCCGACCAGGACGCGCACGATCACCACCGCCGCGGAACTCCAGCCGGCGTTCATCAGGCCGCGCGCCAAGGGGCCCGAGAGTGCGAACGACACCGCCGACACCACCGCGCACCCCGTGCCCGAACCCAGCCGGTCCCCGGCGGTGACCTCGGGCGCGATCCTCGACATGCCCGAGAACGCTAGGCCGGGCGGCGTCGGCTGTCACATGGTTTTGCGCGGGGTGGTCGCGGCCACCAATTCGGCCACCGCGTCGGCGACAGGAGTGCTGCCGCCGGTGAGCTCGACGATGACCCGGTTCAGTGCCGGCTCGTGCAGAGCCGCGTCGATGAACGCGGCGACGTCGTCGCGGGAGACCGAACCGTATTCGATGGCCAGGCCGGCGGTGACGGTGCCGGACCCCGGATCGTCGAGCAGCGTTCCCGGACGCACGATGAGCCAGTCCAGCGCGGTGTGGGTCAGATGGACGTCCGCGGACTTCTTCACCCGCATGTAGTGCTCGAACCCTTCCGAGGTTTCGCGGTCGCGCCCGGCATCGGGGAATACCGACACCAGCACGAAGCGCGATACGCCCGCCTGCGCGGCGGCCGCGGCGGCCTTCTCCAGTCCGGCGCCGTCGATGGCGGTGGTCTTGTCGGGGCCGGTGCCGTGCGCGCCCGCGGAGAACACCACCGCGTCGTGCCCGGCGATCTCGGCCGCCAATTCCTCCACCGTGTCGTGGATCAGATCGCCGGTCACCGGCGTCGCCCCGGTCGCCGCGACGGTCTCGGCCTGTTCGGGATTGCGATGCATACCGGTGACCTGGTCACCGCGGTCCGCGAGCCGTTGCGCGAGGCGGCGGCCCACGCCGCCCGCCGCGCCGATCTGGAATACCTTCACGAGCGATCACCTCTCTGTCGGCGAGTGCGGTCCACTGCCGATTGTGGACTCCGCGCCGAAACGTCCCGCGCCCGGGTGCGCGATGGCGCGGCATGCTGGGTGATCGCTGCTCGTCACCGATTTCGACTCCGTATCCGTTGTCGCCGAAATACGACGATTGCCAATGATTAGCGATTACGGTGCCAGTGTTCGTGTGACGGGGTGAGGCGATCGCGCGGGACGCCGCGATCCGGGCGAGAGGCGGGCAGATGGCACGTACCGCACGCGGGGACGGCGCGGCCCTGGATTCCGAAGTGACGGCGGCGCTGATTCGCAGTAGGCGGTTCTTCACCCGCGCCACCGTCTCCGCGGATCTGCGTACCGAATACGTGCGCGGCGGCCGCCAGGCCGACGAGTTCTATCGCGAACGCTGGGCCCACGACAAGGTGGTGCGCTCCACGCACGGCGTCAACTGCACCGGATCCTGTTCGTGGAAGGTGTATGTCAAGGACGGCATCATCACCTGGGAAACGCAGGCCACCGACTATCCGTCCGTCGGTCCCGACCGCCCCGAGTACGAGCCCCGCGGCTGCCCGCGCGGTGCGGCGTTCTCCTGGTACACCTATTCACCCACCCGCATCCGCTACCCGTACATCCGCGGTGTGCTGCTCGAAATGTATCGAGAAGCCAAGGCGCGCACCGGCGATCCGGTCACCGCCTGGGAATCGATCGTCTCCGACCCGGAGGCGGCGCGGCGCTACAAGAGCGCCCGCGGCCGCGGCGGACTGGTCCGCGCCGGCTGGGAGGAGGCGGTCGAGTTGGTGGCCGCCGCCCATGTGCACACCATCAAAACCTTCGGACCCGACCGGGTCGCGGGATTTTCGCCGATTCCCGCGATGTCGATGGTGTCGTTCGCGGCCGGTTCGCGGTTCATCTCGCTGATCGGCGGGTCGATGCTGTCGTTCTACGACTTCTACGCCGATCTGCCCGTCGCCTCCCCGCAGGTCTTCGGCGACCAGACCGATGTGCCCGAGTCCGGAGACTGGTGGGACGCGGGCTACCTCATGATGTGGGGTTCGAACGTCCCGGTGACCCGCACCCCGGATGCGCACTGGATGACCGAGGCGCGCTATCGCGGCCAGAAGGTGATCGCGATCGCGCCCGACTACGCCGACAACGTCAAATTCGCCGACGAATGGCTCGCCCCGCATCCGGGCACCGACGCCGCGCTGGCCATGGCGATGGGCCATGTGATCCTGCGGGAGTTCTTCGTCGACGGGCAGGTGCCGTATTTCGAGGACTACGTGCGCCGGTTCACCGATCTGCCGTTCCTGGTGCGGCTGGAGGAACGCGACGGCGTGCACCGCCCCGGCAAATTCCTCACCGCCGCCGATCTCGACGACTTCGCCCGCACCGAACACGCCGAATTCAAGACCGTCCTGCTGGACCGGCAGGGAAATCCGGTGGTGCCCAACGGATCTCTCGGATTCCGCTACGGCGCCGAAGGCACCGGACGCTGGAATCTGGAGTTGGGCGGTGTGGAGCCGGCGCTGTCGGCCGCCGGCGACAGGGCGGTGGTGGTGGAACTGCCTCGCTTCGACACCGCCAACGGCGCCGCCGCCGTCGTGCGACGAGGCGTTCCGGTGCGCACGGTCGGCGGCCATCTCGTCACCACGGTGTTCGATCTGATGCTGGCCCGCTACGGCGTGCGGCGCGAGGGCCTGCCCGGGGAGTGGCCCACCGGCTACGACGACGCCGCCCATCCCGGAACACCGGCGTGGCAGGAGACGATCACCGGGGTGCCGGCCGACGCCGCGGCTCGCATCGGCCGCGAATTCGCCGCGAATGCCGAACAGACCCAGGGCCGTTCGATGATCATCCTCGGCGCCGGCACCAACCACTGGTTCCACTCCGACACCATGTATCGCACCTTCCTGGCGCTCACCACACTGACCGGCTGCCAGGGGCGCAACGGGGGCGGCTGGGCGCACTACGTGGGCCAGGAGAAGTGCCGGCCCGTCACGGGCTGGGCGACCGTGGCCAACGCGACCGACTGGACTCGCCCGCCGCGGCACATGAACCAGACCGTCTACTGGTACCTGCACACCGATCAGTTCCGCTACGACCCGTTCGCCGCCGACACCCTCACCACGACCACCGGTCCGGGCGATCTGTCCGGGCGTAGCACCGCCGACCTCATCGCGCAGGCGGCCCGCATGGGCTGGACACCGTCCTATCCGACCTTCGACCGCAACCCCCTCGATCTGGCCGACGAGGCCGAACGAGCGGGCCGCGCACCCGCGGACCATATCGTCGACCAATTGACCTCGGGCAAACTGCGATTCGCCTGCGAGGATCCCGACGCTCCGGCGAACTTCCCGCGCGTGCTGTCGATCTGGCGATCCAATCTGCTCGGCTCCTCCGCCAAGGGCAACGAATATTTTCTGCGTCATCTGCTCGGTGCGGACGCCTCGCTGCGCGCCGCGCAAGCCCCGCCGGAGGCGCGCCCGCGCGACGTGGTGTGGCACGAGCAGGCACCGGCCGGGAAACTGGATCTGCTGCTGACCCTGGATTTCCGGATGACCAGCACCACCATGTACTCCGATGTGGTGCTGCCGGCCGCGACCTGGTACGAGAAATACGATCTGTCCTCCACCGATATGCACCCGTTCGTGCATTCGTTCAGCCCGGCGATCGCACCGCCGTGGCAGACCCGCACCGACTGGGACGCCTTCCTGAGCATCGGCGCCGAATTCAGCCGCCTGGCGCGGCGTCACCTCGGGGTGCGCACCGATATCGTCGCGACACCCCTGCTGCACGACACCCCCGACGAACTCGCCACCCCGCACGGTGCGGTGCGGGACTGGAAAACCGGTGCGTGCCAACCCGTTCCGGGTCTGA
This sequence comes from Nocardia sp. 852002-20019_SCH5090214, assembly GCF_001665865.1. Taxonomy (NCBI): domain Bacteria; kingdom Bacillati; phylum Actinomycetota; class Actinomycetes; order Mycobacteriales; family Nocardiaceae; genus Nocardia; species Nocardia sp. 852002-20019_SCH5090214. The sequence continues at coordinate 89,615 of NZ_LZMK01000340.1, forward strand.
CGATGCCGCGACTGACCGTCGTCGAACGCGACTACGGGGCGGTGCGCGCGAAAATGGGCGCGCTGGGGCCGCTGGTCGACCGGCTCGGCGCGGCCACCAAAGGCGTCACCTTCGACGTGGGCCAGGAGGTGTCGGACCTGGCGGCGCGCAACGGCATCGTGCGCGGCGGACCGGCCGCCGGGCACCCCAGCCTCGAACGCGATATCGACGCCTGCGAGGCGATCCTGGCGTTGTCCGGCACCACCAACGGACGGCTCGCGGTGCAGGGCTTTCGCACCCTCGAGCAGCGCACCGGGACCCCGCTGGCCGATCTGGCCGCCGAACACGCGGGCAAGCGCATCACCTTCGCCGACACCCAGGTCGCGCCGGTGCCGGTGATCACCTCACCGGAATGGTCGGGATCCGAAAGCGGCGGGCGGCGATATTCGCCGTTCACCGTCAATGTCGAACGCGCGAAACCGTGGCACACCCTCACCGGACGCCAGCATTTCTATCTCGATCACGACTGGATGGCCGAGGTCGGCGAGCAAATGCCGGTCTTCCGGCCGCCGCTGGACATGTCGGCCCTGTTCGATGAACCCGGACTGGGGGAGCAGGGAGAGCGCGGATTGTCGCTGCGTTATCTGACTCCCCATTCGAAGTGGTCCATTCACTCCGAATATCAGGACAACCTGTTGATGCTGAGCCTGTCGCGCGGCGGTCCGACGATCTGGATCTCCGATCGCGACGCGGCGAAACTCGGTGTGCGCGACAACGAGTGGATCGAGGCGGTCAACCGCAACGGCGTCGTGGTGGCCCGCGCCGTCGTCTCGCATCGCATGCCGGAAGGCACGGTCTACATGCATCACGCGCAGGACCGATTGATCGATGTACCGCTGGCCGAAACTTCCGGCAAGCGTGGCGGCATCCACAATTCGCTCACCAGGCTGCTGATCAAGCCCACCCATCTCATCGGCGGCTATGCGCAATTGTCCTTCGCGTTCAACTATCTCGGCCCGACCGGCAATCAACGCGACGAGGTGACCGTGATCCGCCGCCGCGGCCAGGAGGTGACCTACCGATGAGGCCCATGGCGCAACTGGCGATGGTGATGAATCTCGACAAATGCATCGGCTGCCACACCTGCTCGGTGACCTGCAAACAAACCTGGACCAACCGTGCCGGAGTCGAATACGTCTGGTTCAACAACGTGGAAACCCGCCCGGGACAGGGGTATCCGCGCACCTACGAGAATCAGAGCCGCTGGAAGGGAGGCTGGGTTCTCGACCGCAAGGGCCGGTTGCGGCTGCGGCGCGGCGGCCGCATGCGGACACTGTTCACGATCTTCGACAATCCGACCCTGCCCGAACTGTCCGACTACTACGAGCCGTGGACCTACGACTACGACACGCTGACCACCGCTCCGTTGCAACGCCATCCGCCGGTGGCGCGGCCGCGTTCGCTGATCACCGGCCGCGATACCGCCATCACCTGGTCGGCCAACTGGGACGACAATCTGGCCGGCGCCCCCGAACTCGCGGCGGCCGACCCGCTGCTGGAAAAGGTCGGCGACAAGGTCAGATTCGAGTTCGAGCAGACCTTCATGTTCTATCTGCCGCGCATCTGCGAACACTGCCTCAACCCGGCTTGTATGGCGGCCTGTCCGTCGGGGGCGATCTACAAGCGCGCCGAGGACGGCATCGTGCTGGTCGATCAGGACCGCTGCCGCGGCTGGCGCATGTGCGTGTCGGGATGCCCGTACAAGAAGGTGTATTTCAACCACCGCACCGGCAAGGCGGAGAAGTGCACCTTCTGTTTCCCGCGGCTCGAGGTCGGCCTGCCGACGGTGTGCGCGGAAACCTGTGTGGGGCGGCTGCGCTATATCGGCGTGCTGCTCTACGACGCCGATACCGTCACCGATATCGCGGCCACCCCCGACGAACGCGACCTGTACGCCGCACAACGCGACGCCTTTCTCGATCCGTTCGATCCGCAGGTGATCGCGGCATGTGAACGCGCCGGAATTCCGCGCGACTGGGTGCAGGCCGCGCAACGTTCCCCGGTGTATGCGCTGATCCGCGCCTATCGGGTCGCGCTGCCGCTGCATCCGGAATACCGCACGGTGCCGATGGTCTGGTACATCCCGCCGCTGTCGCCGGTGGTGGACGCGCTGCGCGATACCGGCCACGACGCTGAGGACCACGGCAACCTCTTCGCGGCGATCGAGGCCTTGCGCATCCCGGTCGACTATCTGGCGCAGCTGTTCACCGCGGGCGACACCGCGCCGGTCCAGGCGGTCCTGCGGCGCATGGCCGCGATGCGCAGCTATATGCGCGATATCAACCTCGGCCGTCCGCCGCGCCCGGAGATCGCCGCCGCCGTCGACATGTCCGAGGAACAGCTCTACGACATGTATCGGCTGCTGGCGCTCGCGAAATACGAGCAGCGCTACGTCATTCCCACGGCGCATGCCGAACAGGCGCACGGCCTCGAGGAACTGGCCACCGAATGCGATCTGGACCGCGACGGCGGCCCGGGAATGGGCGGCTGGGGTCCCTTCGGCGAGAGCTCTGGCGGCCCGACACCCGTTGCGGTGGAGAACTTCCGCATGTTGCAGGACCGCCAGACCGCCGACGCGCCCACCTCCGAACCGACCCGGGTCAACCTGCTCAACTGGGACGGACGCGGGCGGCCGGAAGGCCTGTTACCGCGGCGCCGAGGCGGGAGGCACCGCACATGACCCGCACGACGACACGCTGCGCGGCGTGGCAGATCCAATCGCTGCTGCTCGGCTATCCCGATGCGGCGCTGCTGGATTCGCTGCCGCTGCTCACCCGGGCCACGGCGGCGCTGCCGGTGGCAGTCGGCGCACCCGTGCGTCCGCTGCTGTCCCACCTCGCGAGTACTCCGCCGATGTTGCTGGGCGGCGAATACGTCGACACCTTCGACCACCGCAAACGGTTCAGTCCCTATCTCACCTATTTCTCCCACGGCGACACCCGTAAACGGGGGATGGCGTTGCTGCGCCTCAAGCAGCTCTACCGCCGCGCCGGGTGGCAACTCGACGACGCGGAACTTCCCGACCATCTGGCGGTCGTACTCGAATTCGCCGCCACCGAACCGGAAGCCGGCCTGCGGGTACTCACCGACCATCGCGCCGGTGTGGAGGTGATGCGAGCAGCCCTGCGCGAGTACGGATCCCCCTGGGCCGGGGTCCTGGATTCGGTCTCGGCCACCCTGCCGCCGCTGCGTGGCAGCGACAGCGAGGTCGTCGCCCGGCTCATCGCCGCCGGCCCGCCCGGTGAGGAGGTCGGCACCGAACCGTTCGCACCGCCCACCTACATGCCGACGCCGATCGGAGGCCGCCGATGACCGTGAGCGCGACCGATGTGCTGCTGTGGGTGGCGGTGCCGTATGCGGCGCTGGCGATCTGCGTGGTGGGGCTGATCTGGCGCTACCGCTACGACAAATTCGGCTGGACCACCCGCTCCTCACAGCTGTACGAGAACCGGCTGCTGCGGCTGGGCAGCCCGCTGTTCCACTACGGCATCGTGTTCGTCTTTCTCGGTCACGTCCTTGGCCTGGTGATCCCGCAGTCGTGGACCGAGGCGGTCGGTATCGGCGAAAACGCCTATCACATCGTGTCGTTCAGCCTCGGCTCCGTCGCCGGCATCGCGACCGTGGCCGGGCTGGCCATCCTGATCTACCGTCGCCGCACCGTCGGTTCGGTGTTCTCCGCGACCACCCGCAACGACAAGATCATGTACGTACTGCTGGGCGTGACTCTGGTGCTCGGGCTCGCCGCCACCGTCTACGGCAATGCGACCGGCAATCCGCACAACTACCGCACCGACGTCTCGCCGTGGTTCCGGTCGCTGTTCTACCTCGATCCGCACCCCGAACTGATGGCCGCGGCGCCGCTGGGCTTCCAGCTGCACGCCCTCTCGGCCTGTGCGTTGTTCGCGTTCTGGCCGTTCAGCCGGCTCGTCCACGTGTTCTCGGCGCCAGTCGGCTATCTGACGCGGCCCTATCTGGTGTATCGCAGTCGGGACGTGTCGCTCGGGGCGCACCGGCCGCCGCGCGGCTGGGAACGAGTGCAGTAGCGGGCCGGAGTGCCGCGGGATCTACGGAATCGGCGCTGCGGGATCGGTTGTGGGATCAGAGCGTGCCCGGATGCGGTCGCAGCAGCACCGGCGCACCGTGGGCGGGCACATTGGTGATGTTGCGGATGCGGCCGCGTTCATGGGTGCGCACCGGCGCCAGGGCGAATCGGCCCAGCACTTCCGACAGCACCGCCGCGCCCTCCATGAGTGAGAATCCGGCGCCGATACAGCGACGCACACCACCACCGAACGGCAGCCAGGTGTTGGCGGCCACACTGCCGTCGAGAAAGCGCTCGGGACGGAAACTTTCGGGTTCGGGATGATTGTCCGGATTCGCATGCGCCAGCACGATCGAGGTCTGCACGACGGTGCCGCGGGGCAGGGTGTACCCGCCGATCGTCGTCTCGCGCGTGAGCCGGCGCAGTGTGCCGCCGATGACCGGATGGCGGCGCATCGCCTCCTTGAGCACCGCTTCCAGATATTTGTCGTCGCCCTCGGCGGCCGCGCGGCGCGCCCGCTGCTGCACCTCGGGATGGGCGGCCAATTCGAACATCGCCCACGACAGCGCCGACGCGGTGGTTTCGTGCCCGGCCAGCAGCAGGGTCACCAACTGATCGCGCAGTTCGGCATCCGAGAGCGGCTCGTCGCCGGCCTCCGCGCCCACCGCGAGCAACCGGGCCAGCACGTCGGCGCGCTCACCGGGATCCGCCTCGTCGCGCCGGCGCGCGATCTCCTCGTAGAGCAGCGCGTCGATCGCATTCTTGTTGTCGGCGAAACGCTTCCACGGGCCGAAACGCTGCAGCCGATGCCATTTCCAGCCCAGGAAGATCAGCGGGCCGACATCGACCAGGTACCGCAGCCGCGGCGCGAGCTCGGCACGTCCGCGCTGCTCGCTGATGCCGAACACCACCTGCATGATCACATCGAGTGTCAGTTCGTTCATCCGTGGCAGCGTCACCAGCGTGGTATCCGGCTGCCACTGGTCGATGTGGTGTTTGGCGATAGCCTCGACCAGGTCGCGGTAGCCGCGCAGCGCCGAGCCGGTGAACGCCGGCATCAGCAGCCGGCGGGCTCGCGCGTGCTCGTCCTCGTCGGTGAGCAACAGCGAATGCTGTCCCATCACCGGCTCCAGCACCCGATTGCCTTCGCCGGCATGCAGATCCGCCGGGGCGCCGGCGAAGATCTCGCGGATGTGTTCCGGACGCGAGAACACCACCAGATTCTCGGCATACGGTGCGATCATGCGCATCGTGTAGACATCGCCGTAGCGGCGCGAGGCCACCCCGGCGAACCAGCCCCGCCACTTCGCGTGCAACAGCGTCTGCGCCACCCGCGGCAGCCGGGGACCCGGCGGGAACACAGTGGTCATGGGGCTACCTCCCGACGGTCCGCGGCGGTGCGAGATCCGATATCCACCCCACGGTAGCCCGGTAACCGTTACCGGACCACACATGTTCCATGAGCAGTGGGCGGCTGTCCGATAGCTGGATCGGCCGGGCCGAACCCGGGAAATTGCGCAGGGTGCACCGTCCGGGGCCATATCATCGGGGCCATGCCCACCTTCCGAGCGGCCGGACGCAGGGATGTCTTCGCTGGTGATGCCTGGCACCTGGCGTGCGCGATCGGCTGTGCGTCGATCACCGTCGGGGTGATTCTGCTCGTTTGGCCCGATAAGTCCGTTCCGGTAGCGGAACTATTGCTCGGAACGACCCTGCTGCTGACCGCCGCCTGGCAGTTCACGGTCGCCTTCCGCGCGCGCATCCGCGGCGGGCTCAAGGCGCTGGAATTCGGGACCGGGGCCCTGTCGGTGCTGCTGGCGCTGTGGTGCATGCGCAGCGGTGACTGGGTGGCGTTGCTGGCGATGTGGGTCGGCATGGGATGGATGATCCGCGGCATCGTGCAGGCGATCGTCGCGGCCTGGTCGGAGGACCTGCCGAAGCCGGGCCGGCGCGAGGGCTACGGCCTGGCCACACTGCTGGCCGGACTCCTCGTGCTGGTGTGGCCGATCGACACCGTCGCGGCCCTGTCGGTTCTGGTCGGCGTCTGCCTGATCCTGCTCGGCGCGATGGAGATCCGCATGGCCGTCCGCGTCCGCCGTCCCGAACGCGGCGGCGACCAGGTGGGGGTGCGCGGTCTGCTCGGACCGCGCGCGCAGACCCCCGTCCGGGCTGCGGATTAGGGTCGGGACATGGTTGTCGTTCACCGCACCACCCTCGCGCCCGGCAAACTAGAACTGCTCACCGCACCGTCGAGGTGTCCGCCGCCGATCCGGAAACGCCGAACGCGGTGCGCGTCAATCGGGTTCCCTCGCAGTCGGCCGTCTCCGCGCCCGGGTGGGTCCGGGTGAGCTGGACCGATGCGGAGGGCGCGCCGGCGGCGGGGGTAGTGCTGGAGGTAGCGGTGAACTGAGCGCGCATGCGTGCGGTCGGAAGGAGTCGAGGTGAGATTCGGCAGATACGGATATCGGACGGCTGCGGTGGTGGTGCTCGGCGCGACCGCCGCCACCACCCTCGCCGGTTGTGCGCAACGCGACTCCGGGACCGCACCCTCCGCGCGACCGGCCACCGAAACGCCTGCCGCGCAGTCGCCTTCGCCGCAGCCCACCTCCACACCGGGGCCCA
>NZ_LZMK01000341.1:0-842 GCF_001665865.1 Nocardia sp. 852002-20019_SCH5090214
CTGCTGCTGCACCAGATCGGTGGTCTTCCGGTGCCTTTCCACGTCACCGGGTTTCCGCACTGAAGACACGACCGGGAGGCGACCATACGGCCAGGCTACAAGTTTCTTCCGGACGAAACTCCCCCTCTGACACGCCGTGGTGCAAGAGGTGTGACCGGAAAATGGGACCGGAAGGAAGGAGGTTGGGCAGGTGCGGTTGCCCCGCGCATCATGTGCCTCACCCGTCCCAACCGGAAACCACAAAGACAGGAAACATCGCACTGCGCTCAGGGGCTCTGCGGCTCGGCGGCCGTACCCCATTTCGGGTACCGGACCCGCACCCCGGTCCGACCGGGCTCCGGCCGGTGGCCATGGCGGGGGTTGCGGACGGCCCTATGCTGAGCGGTGCCGGGCCCGGCCAGGCAGATCGGAACTCTCGGGGCCGGGCCCGGACCAGAATCGTCGTCAGCCGCGGTTGCGGTGCTCGGTTCGGTCAGTTGCAGGAGGCTGCGAACGGATAGCACGGCGGTGCCGGCGGCGGCGCGGCCGGTGCCGGTGCCACCTGCTGGGGCGCGACCGCGGGCGCGGTGCTCACCGGCGCGGTGTCGTCGGTGCGGGTGGGATGGGCGTGGGTGAGAGCCAGCACCACCAGCAGCAGGACCACACCACCCACCACCGCGCCGAGGACGGCAAGGATCGGCGTCGGCGAGGTGCTGTGATAGCCGTGGAAGTGCGGATTGCGGTAGCGCCCCGGGCGGGCGCGGCCGCGGCGCGCGCTCACCGGCCCCGCCGCTCGACGTGATTCCCGCGCGGTGTGTGTCCCCTGCGGCCGGTCCCCTCTACAGCCTCGATCCCCATACCCG
>NZ_LZMK01000342.1:0-579 GCF_001665865.1 Nocardia sp. 852002-20019_SCH5090214
GAGTCCTCGCCGGTGAAAGTCAGGCTCTCCTTGACGAATTCGACCCGCACGCCCTTGCCGGTGAGGGTGCGCACGATCGAGCGGAGGTCGTCGAGGTTTCGGGCCAGGCGGTCCATCGAGTGAACGATCACCGTGTCGCCGTCACGCACGAACGCGAGCATCTCGGCGAGCTTCGGCCGCGCCGAGTCCTTCCCGGAGGCCTTGTCGGTGAAGGTGCGTTCGACATCGACGCCGTCGAGCTGGCGCACGGTGTTCTGATCGACCGTGCTGACCCGGATATAGCCGACCCGCATGATTCACCCCTCCAGAGACCGAAATTGTCAGGTTGAACTCTAAGAACCCAGCCGACAAGTGTCAAGAAAGGCGAATTCTCACCCTATTTTGACGCTGTTCGTCCCCGGTCACGACTGTGGTGTTGGGGTGTACCCCAGATGCGCAGGCACTGCCAGCACCACGCTCCGCAGCTGCGGCTGTAACGTGTTTCACTTCTGAGTGTCAACGGATTTCGGAGGGGACCGAACACAGATGCTGAGCTTCTTCGTCGAACGCGATGGTCGACTCGTCGCCCAGAAACTCGCC
>NZ_LZMK01000343.1:0-1150 GCF_001665865.1 Nocardia sp. 852002-20019_SCH5090214
CTAGTGTTCTGCGCCTGAAATCCGTTGGGTAATTGTAGGATTCGTCGGTGGCGAGGACGGGGCGGCCGAGGTCGGGGCCGGATTTGGTGGTGACCGAGGCTCAGCGTCGGGAATTGGTGCGGGGTGCGCGGGCGGCGACTTCGACGCAGGCGTATGCGCTGCGGTGTCGGATCGTGCTGGCCTGCGCGGAGCCGGGTGCGGCGAACGCGCATGTGGCGGCAGCGGTGGGTGTCACGCCGATGACCGTGGCGAAGTGGCGGAGACGCTTCATCGAGCACGGCCTGCCCGGCCTGGTCGATGAACCCCGGCCGGGCCGGCCGCCGTCGATACTTTTGGATCGGGTGGAACAGGTGCTGGCGTTGACCTTGGAGCAGACTCCGCGTGATGCCACGCATTGGTCGCGGTCGTCAATGGCCGAGCGGACCGGGCTGTCGAGATCGACGATCGGGCGGATCTGGCGGCGGTTCGAGTTGAAACCCCACCTGGTCGACGGATTCAAGCTGTCGACCGACCCGTTGTTTGTAGAGAAAGTGGTGGATGTCGTTGGCCTGTACCACAATCCGCCCGAACGGGCTGTCGTTTTGTGTGTGGACGAAAAGAGCCAGATGCAGGCTCTGGATCGTTCCCAGCCGGTGCTGCCGATGATGCCGGGCATGCCCGAGCGCCGCACCCACGACTACGCCCGCCACGGCACCACCAGCCTGTTCGCCGCGTTCAACATCGCCGACGGCACCGTCATCGGCGAACTGCACCGCCGTCACCGGGCCACCGAGTTCAAGAAATTCCTGATCACGATCGACAAGACGGTTCCCGCCGAACTCGATGTCCATCTGGTCTGCGACAACCTCGCCACCCACAAAACCCCGATCGTCAACGAATGGCTCGCCCGGCACCCTCGCTTCCACGTCCATTTCACCCCGACCGGGTCGTCCTGGCTCAATCAGGTCGAACGCTGGTTCGGATACCTCACCGATCAACTCACCCGCCGCGGTGTCCACAAAAGCGTTGCGGCACTGGAGAAAGACGTCACCACGTGGATCGAATGCTGGAACGAGAATCCCCGGCCGTTCGTCTGGCGCAAGACCGCCGAGGAAATCCTCGACTCCCTCGCTCGATATATCCAACGGATTTCAGGCGCAGAACACTAGGT
>NZ_LZMK01000344.1:0-3146 GCF_001665865.1 Nocardia sp. 852002-20019_SCH5090214
CATACACCACTTCCTGCGAGAAGCCCTGACCTCTTCGGTTGCGGTCGTGAAGAACTCACGGCAGTTGCTACAGCCGGCCAGATCGATCACTATAACCGCCATCCCAGCCGCCGCCCGTGCGGCGACCCGGAGTGCACCTGCCGCCTCTGGGCGCCACCGACTCCGGATCCCGGCGAAGGCCGGCGTGAGGGCCACCCGGCCGAAGCGTGGTACGAGGCGTGGATCGCGATCGAGGATTACACCCTGATCCGAGCGCCCGGCGGCGAGCACGGGATGGACAGGTTCGGTGTCGAACTGCGCCCTGCCTCGCGGCTGCGCAAACTCCGAAAGGTCCGCGACGCCGCACCCACCGACACCGGGGAGCAGCCGTTGGATCTGCTGGCCGCGATCATCGCCACCCGCACCCTGTTCACCGAGGACGGTGAATGATGACCGGATCGGACAAGTTGCTCACCCGTATCGGTGCGTTGATGCGCCAGGCGGAGGGCACCGACAACCCGCACGAGGCCGAGGCATTCCTGTCCCGTGCCCAGCAGCTGGCGACCCAGCATTCCATCGACCTGGCTGTCGCGCGCGCGGCGGCCGCCGACCGCGGCCGTGCCCGACCGATGCCGGGCATGCGGCGCATCGAGATCGGAGCCAAGGGCACCAAGGGGCTGGCCACCTACGTGGCGTTGTTCGCGGCCATCGCCCACGCCAACGACGTCCGCGTCGACGCCGCCCACAATTCGACCTGGGTGATCGCCTTCGGCCTCGGCACCGACATAGACACCACCCAACTGCTCTACACCCATCTGCTCGCCCAGATGGTGCGCGGCTCACGCGCCTACCTGCACTCCGCGGCCCACCAACGCCACCCGGTCGCCGGTGTCACCGCACGCCTGGCCTACCAGCGCGCCTTCGCCGCCCGCGTCGGACAACGCCTGCCCGCCGACCGCGACCGCGCCCGCGCCGACGCCCTCGCCACCGACGCACCGGCGGCACCAGGCACAGCGTTGGCGTTGCGGGACAAAGACATCGAGCTGCGCGACTACTACACCGCACACTCGGCCGCGAAAGGCACCTGGGCCGGTCACCGGCGAGCCACGGGCCACGCACCGGCCGCCGCCGACGCCGGCGACCGCGACGGACAACGCGCCCGCCTACACGACCTCGGCCACATCGACGGACCCCGTAAGGGTTTGCCGTCGTGACCGCACGGCCACGCGACAGGCAACGCCGCAAGGTCTACGACGCCGAGCACCGGCTGCGTGCGATGTTCGATCTCGCCGACCACACTGCCGGGCGCACCGTCGAACTGTTCGGCTCCCAGATCAGCGTGCCGATCGAAAGACGCATGGGCACAGTCGAATCCGTGAGCGCATACCTCGACGCCGTTCTGACGTTGGTGGCGCCCGCCGCGGCCGTTGCCCTCTATACGGGCCCGCTACCCGCACGCCGCGGTACCAGTGCGGGTGCGTGCGCGGCGTGGCAGCCGCTACGCACACTATGAGCCCGCCACCGCCACGATCGCAGTCCCGCTCCGCGAGCGTGCCGTGCGAGAACTGCTGGTGCTGCACGAGCTGGCCCACCACCTGCAACCCCGCCCCGCTGGGCACGGCCCCGAGTTCTGCCGCGTGTTCTGCGATGTCCTCGACACCGTCGTCGGCGCCGAAGCTGGATGGCTGATGCGCACCCTGCTCCACGACACCGGAGCCCGCCTCACCTAGCCCGCGACCTGTGACACGAATATTTCCAATGCGGTTCGCTCACCCACCGCCGCGACGGGACGCCGGCGTTTAGGATTCGCGATGGGATCGGGGGATCGAGGGGACACACGGGTGGCTCGCACCGTCCCCTTCCCCGATGCAACCCCTTTCGTCGTCACGGTGGACTCACACACGGTTGCTGGGACGAAAGGGGGCGAGAACGGGCGTAGTTCCACCCCTCCGGACGCGCCCGTTCTTCTCACCTCGCCTGCATCGACAGCGCCTTCCTCGACGGGGCTGACTCCCGCCCGTGCGGCGCTACTCCACATGCCTCTCCCCTCGCGAACACCCATGCGCCGGGCGGAGTCGTGTGCGCCGTCGCGGCATCGAGCCCCATCTGGCTCTCCTGCACGCCCGCGGGCGACAGAGCTACGTCTAGCGCTCGAGTCCGGCGCTGCTCGACTCCACCCTCGACTCTTTCCTCAGGAGGATCACCGTGTCGGCTTCCGACCATGTCTTTGACGAACGCTTGGCGCCGTTGACCTCGCGGCGGCGGCTCGCGTGGGCCGTCGCCGCTCGCGCCGCGTTGACCAATTCCCTTGCGGTGTCGACCCTTCTGGCCGACACCGATGTCGAGGACGTCGCTGATCGGTTGTGCATCGAACACGAACTGTTCCAGATCCCCTCAGATGTGGGCGAGCAGGCGGTGGCGGATCTCGATCGCGCCGCCGCAGTCGACGCGATGTTGGTAACGCCTGAGGATCCCGATTGGCCGACGGCCGCGGTCGCCGACCTCGAACGCGCGAATGTTCGTGCCCCGGTGGCGTTGTGGGTGCGCGGCCCGCTGCCGCTGACGGTGTCGGTTGATCGCACCGTGGCGGTGACGGGGTCGCGGGCTGCCTCCGACTACGGCATCCACGTGGCCCACGATATGGCGACCTACTTCGCCGACCGCGGCTGGCGGGTCCTCAGCAGCGCGGGGTTCGGCATCGATACCGCCGCCCACCAGGCAGCACTGCTGTTGTCGGCACCCACCATCGCGGTCGTGGCCGCCGGGATCGACCGCGCCCGCCCGGCCGGCAACACCCGGCTGTTCGATCGGCTCGCGGACCGCGGGCTGATCGTGTCGGAGTATCCGCCCGGCTCCGTGCCGACCAAAACCCGCTTCCTCGAGCGCAATCGGCTCGTGGCGGCGCTCTCCACGGGCCTGGTGATCTGCGAGGCCGGTGCGCGGTCGGGAAGCCTTGACACCGCGTCGTGGGCCCATCGACTGCACCGCCGCATCGCCGCGGTTCCCGGACCGATCTACTCGGCTACCTCCGCCGGATGCCACCAGCTACTGCGTGAACGCACCGCGCACCTGGCGGCCAGCGGACGCGAGGCACTCGACATCGTCACCGACCTCGGCGCGGGACCAGCGTCGTGACCGACGTTATCACCTCCGACCTGTTGGACCGT